>JAGLTB010000195.1 GCA_023270155.1 Candidatus Heimdallarchaeota archaeon
TTCACAATTGGTCTAGTAATATCACCCATCATTCACTTGGGTTTAGCGGGTTTCGTTGATTTTGGTGGAAATACTTTGCTTGGCGCTAATCAAATATGGGGTGGCGTGGATATAATGAGAAACTTTGATGAAGCTACTCAGGAAGAAATCAATATGGTTTTGGAAGATTTTCTCCTTGCAGCAGAAAACTTCAGAAGTGCACACCAAAGCATTAGTATGTTTTCTTTTGCTTATGGTTTTATCACGATAACGAGTGCATTGATACAATACTTGAGCGCTTCAGTTATTCTATTGAATGGAATTGAACCCATGATCAACGGTTCTTATCAAGTTTTTCAGGGCTTCCAAGATGTAGCAAATGCATTAAATTACAGTTCAGGTACGTTACTAGCTCAGGGAGTTAAAAAACAAACTCAAATAGATGATGATTTGTTTAATACTGGTGTAAATAAAGTGGAAGAAGGTTTAAACGAGCTCGGTTCTAGCATAGATCTACTTGATACTGCATTTACAGAAATTGAGACAGTAAACATGACAGACATCATTGTCTCCCTTGAAAGCTTACCCATCCCGGCTGGAATAATTGAGTCATATATTTCTCCCTATATATTCCTGGTAGAAGAATATGTTGTGTCCTTTGCTGATTTACCCGCTGTGTTAGAAATACTAATAGAAAAACCAACGGATAATGGAAATCCTTCTCGATTCTCTACTTTAACACATTTTCTATATGGAGCTTATAATTTGATAAAAGCTATTGAAATTATTGATGATAGTTCAGCGTATAATGGTACTACTACGTTGTTGGATAACGCTTTGTCCAATTCAACCTTAATTATAGATCAATTGGTTAAGGATGAAATACAGCAAATGATTGGCACGGACACTATTTTCTTCAGTGAAACACTGAATTTCCTTGATGATATGAATTCGCTTGTAACTGATGTAAGCTATTATGGATTAAATATAGGCTCTGTCTTTGAAGGCTTAAATGATACTCTTATCTACTTTGAGCAAGGATATGAAAATATAACGAATTATTCCGAAATCCAAACAAATCTTGGTGTTTTAGTAACTAATGCTGAAAACTTAAACAATACTGCTTATGCAATTGAAGGCAACATAACTACTATTAGATCGAAATCCGAAAATGAAGAATATGGAGTATTTACTGTACCAAGTCAAGAAATCTTATCTGCTTTGGAAAGATTCGATTTTGTTATCGCAGTGGAGAACTCTGTAAATGTTGCAAAAGCTCTCTTCCACCTCTTCAATGGAATGAGTTATCTAAAGGATACTAATAACCACATAGATGATGGGGCACAGTATTTCAATACTACACAATATGATGATGCGAATAACAGTTTTATAGCTGCTAACATCTCACTTTATAATTCTATTAGTGAGATGGATTTAGCTATTAATTATATGACTCTAGCCGAAGGAGAAATGCAGCAATTAGCTGAAACACGAACTGCACTTTTAACAATTAGAACAACATTGGTTAGTGTAATAGTTTATTTTGACAATCTCTTAGCATTGGCTCTTTTAGGACCAGCTGCTAATCCGTTAGATGTTGCAGGAAATTCTACAGCAATAATTTATACTTTGGCAACAGTAAACAGTGACTTGTCCGATGTAAAGGCACAATAGTTTAATTCTTTCACAAATATTTTTGTGATTTAAGTAGACCTTTTTATTTTCTTTGATTACCACAAATTTATCTCTTTTAGAATTTCAACAGATATAAATACTTATTTGGCCAATTAATTTAATATCCAGAAATAATTTCTGAGGTTAGAAAATATGAGCGATGAAAAAATAGCTTATGAAATGCCCTCAGATCAAGAAAAGAAAAAATGGAGTTTTCTAGGTTGGGGACTCCTGTTTCTTGTGATTTGGACACTTGCCCTAATGTTCATATTAGAAGCAGCTCTACATCCAAGAGACAGCTATGTTGCAACAATAGTTGCATATACTCTCGGTCTAGTTGGTCTGGGGATATTTGCTGGATTAACAAGAAGCAAAGCTAAAGTATTTTTTACAATTCCAGTTGCACTGATTATTGTTTTTGGCTTAGGATTTCTATTCCATTATATCAATGCACCAATATACAATCCATTAGGACCCGTTTCTGAAAGATTGATACCTTTGGTTGATCACGTTGATGATATAAGTAATACTACACTTTGGAATAGCGTTCCTGCAGAAATACAGGATAATATGGATCTCATTAAACAATATGCATCTTTGGCGATTCTTGTTGATTTAGTTATAGCACTTCCGATATTTATCTTCGGAACGCTAAGTATTACGTGGATTGTTCAGCTTTTCACGACGAAACCCAAAATTTTGACAATACTATCAGGGTTCTTTGCCCTAGTATTCTTCTTAATTGGAATGGTATTAACTCCCGCCATACATCTACTAGTGGGCGGTGTGGTAGATCTAGGATCAAATATAGGTATTGGATCACTCTATATGATAGACGGTTTCACCGTTTTGATGAATTTTCCAAATGTTGATCAGACTGATATAAACAATGCAGTTGAAAGTTTCAACCTTGCTGCAGACTGGTTCCAAAAAGGAGGAGAAGATATAGCTGTCTTTCTTGCAGGACTAGGCTTAATTCCGTATTATGGTATAAGTGATGCTACGGATGATTTTGACCGGCTTTTCCAAGCGGCGTTTATTCTCTTTAGCGGAGTGGGACCATTTGTTAATGGTTCTTACCAGGTTTTACAAGGATTTGAACTGATATCGGGTGCTCTTAATTTCAGCGGTATTGGTCCTACAGTAACTGCTCAAGGTGATGTGGTTAAAACAGCAATAGATGATGATTCATTCAATGAAGGATTGGAATACATAAATGAAGGTCTACTTCACTTTAACGACAGCTCTTTTGTACTTGATGAAGCTTTAGAAGAAGTAAAACAAGTTAATTGGGAAGACATTCTTTATGCGTTAGGCCAAATACCTGGAGGTGTTGGTGGAACTGTTGATCCATTTGTTGACGAAATTCAAACTTATCTAGGTTTGTTTGATAATGCAACTGATCTAATGCGTGTTCTAATTGATAGACCAACATTTGATAATGGTACTCAAAGTGAATATGCTACTTTAGTTCATTTCTTCAAGGGTGCTTATAATCTGCTTAAAGCTGTAGAAGTAATAGGTGATTTATCAAACTTTGCGGGAACAGAAACGTACTTTTACAATGCTGGTGTGCATCTCAACATTACTTACAATGAACTAAATACACCTTTAGTAGCTTCATTAGCACAATCAGAGACACCCATTTTGAATGACACACTTGCTTTCATTGTAGATGCAACAGGACTGTTTGCTGACCTAAGTTTCACTGGTAGTGATTTAGTTCCAGTAGCTTTAGGTTTGAACGATACTTTATCTTATTTCCAGGTTGGATTTGAAAATATCACTGATTTCACTGGAATCATGAATCAAATTGATTCATATCGAGGTGATAGTACTGACTTATACCTTTCTACTCTAAGTTTGGAAAACCGCACAAATAATATGATTGTAAAAGCAAATGATGGTGGATATGGTATGTTTAGCGAACCAGCGTTAGAATTTACTACAATTCTAAACCAGCTAGAACTAAGGGTT
The DNA here is from genome assembly GCA_023270155.1 of Candidatus Heimdallarchaeota archaeon. Lineage (GTDB taxonomy): Archaea > Asgardarchaeota > Heimdallarchaeia > Heimdallarchaeales > Heimdallarchaeaceae > UBA460. The sequence continues at coordinate 3,631 of JAGLTB010000195.1, forward strand.
AACGCGCAAAATCTAAACGCTATCTCTAATTCCCTGTATTATCTGTTCTGGTCGATGGAAGATTTGGATAGTATACATGAAGACATATTTATTGGTCAAGCAGCTTTTAATCTTGCAGATTATGTAAATGCTTCCAATCACTTTACTGCTGCAAATGCTTCTCTTGGTTCCGCTATACCAAAAATGTGGGAAGCCAGTTACTATATGAATCAAACAGAATCTGGTGGTATGATTCAGTTAGAACTTCAATCAACAAGAGATTCCATAGCAGCAATATATCTAGCACTAGTCTCTATACAAGGCGATGTTAATTACATATTAACAATTGCAGAAGGTGGTGCTCCAAGTGGTCCAGAGATTACAGAAGTTGGTAATAGAATCACCAACATTTTTGATACACTTGCAAACGTGAATACTCAATTGATGTCGATAAATGTACAGCCGGGATGAGAAAATCCCCTTTTTTTATTTTTTTCTCTTTCTCTTTCATTTTCTGGGCTTTAAATTTAAAAAAAAGTTGTTGCCTAAAGAGAATACCTTTTTTAACAAATCGTTGGTAATCTAGCTAATGCAAATAGGGGTAAAATTATGACTCCATCGAATGTATTTCTAGGTTATCATCATAATACTGGCGAGTTCAAAGAAGTAAAAGAACAAGCTAAGTTTCAACAAGTAATGGATTCAGATCCATCGGAAATCGGAAATAAAATTAGCACTCTAGGAATGGATGGCGTTTTGATCTTTAATAGAGATAAAAACGAATGGCATCTTATTTTTGGAACCCATCTAGGACTTGTAGCTCAACGTACAGCAAGGAGAATGGCAGACAACATAAGTAGGTCTGGTTCTCTACTTTCTTCAGGAGAGAGAGTTGGAGTTAGCTGCAGGTTAGAACAAATATCTGAGGACAATATCGGAGATTTGTCTAAAACTGTGCAAGAAAAATACATTGAAACAGATTTAGGTGGTTTTCAAGGTGATTCTAGAGCAGACGCTTTTCCCAAAACAGTTCATGCAAGGACAGAAGTACAGGAAGAACCAATATCAGTGGAAAAGCCAGAGGAAGAGCAAAAGCTCTTGCCCCCAAGAGAATATCCTCCTCCTGGGCCTGTGGTTGAATCTACACCGGAACCTGAATTTACAGCTCCTGCAGAACCTGAACCTCTTGAACCAAGTACACTAACAATCGAAGCTGAACCTTCAGTTGACGAAATAACAAAGCCTGAACCTGAAATTAAACCAATTCCAGAAGTACCACCTGAACCAGTCATTGAAGAAGTCGTTGAAGACGTCGTTGAAGAACAACCAGTAGCAACTGTTGAACGAGTTGTTGAAGAAGTCGTTGAAGAAGTCGTTGAAGAAGTCGTTGAAGAAGTTGCTGAGAAGGTTGCAGAAGCAGTAGTACAAGAACTAGGAGACGAATCTCTTAGAGGTACAGTAATGGAAGCTGTTGAAGAAAAAGTTGGGGAAGCTGTTGAAGAAAAGATAGGTGAAGTTGTCAGAGAAGTCGTTGAAGAGGCTTCTGAAGAAATGGCAGAAGAAATAGAAGAAGGCATCGAAGACGCTGAACCAGTAGAGAAAATCGTTGAAGAAGTCGTTGAAGACGTCCTTGAAGAGATAACAGAAGAAATTACCGAAGCTATTGAAGAGGTAATCGAAGATGTTATTGAAGACGTAGTCGAGGATGTAATCGAAGATACTACTGAAGGAATTAGCGAAGACGTTGCAGAAGAAATAGCAGAAACTGTGGTTGAAGAAGTCGTCGAAGACATTTCGGAAACAATCGAAGAGGTTGTTGAAGAAAAAGCAGATGAAATTACTGAAGCCGTAGAAGAAGCTGTTGAAGAAGAAGCAAAAGATGCTTTCATAGACGTTTCTGAAGCTATAGAGGAAACTGTAAGCGAAACCGAAGAATCTGAAGAAGAATCCAAAGAAGATTACTTCTAAATTTTTTTTCTTTTTTATTTTTCTCTTTTTAGTCAAAATTCATTTATAGAAATAGTATAATTCTGAGATAATGCTTGATTCAGTTTTAGTTATCTTAGCTGGAGGATCTTCAAGAAGATTTCAATTAAAGAATAGTCAATGGCAAGATAAAGCATTACTTGAAATAAATCAAATTCCTCTGCTAATTCAGTTATTAGAAAGAAGTAGCTCATATTATCAAGATAAATGCATTTCAGTTAATTCACTTAATAGAAAAAGAAATTATTTAAGCATAATAAAATCTCATGCTTCTTCTGAAACACCTAATTTTATCATAGATTCTCAGAATACACAATTCAAAGGAGTTTTTTTGGGTATTTATTCCGTTTTGAATAATTACACTGATAAGAAAGTACAATTTGTCCCATCTGATAGACCGTTTCTTGACTTCTTAATTCTAAGCAAAATGGAAGTTGAAAAATTTGGAGTTAGTGTTTTGCAACATGAAAACGGAATGATGGAACCCTTACTTTCATTATATGGATCGGACGTTTATTTTCCTAAGGAATTTGAGCAATTATCTTTAACTAGAGCTGATGTCTTGATTAGACTCTCACCACATCTGAGAGTATACAATGCAACTTCAATACTCGAGAAAAACAATCTTCCTTCCTACATTTTTGACAATATAAACATCCAAGATGACTTTACTGAATTAAAAGAAACAGCGTACGATATTGGAGAAATACAAATTCCGTCTCCAAAAGAGATAGAGAGAAGTAGATTTTCTGTTCCTGACTCTTCAACAGATATTAATGATTTCTTAGAGAATCTTATGGAAAATAACAATTTCTATTTAGCTTTTCTCTGGAGTCAGTATTTCATTAAGAGTTTATCAGAATCTGTTAAGGAGATTGGTGATTTAGGGAAGGAATGCCTAAGGAAAGAATATAATTATTGGTTGAATAACAACATACCTTTTCTTGCTTTACACGCTCTACAAGATTGTGTTCATTTTTTCCCAGAAGAAGAAACCAAAGCAACCATTCAAGAAATCCTCGAATTAAAAACAAAAATAAAAATAAAGTCTAGAAAAATATGATTAAACACATTTTTCAGAGAAACCTATTTTTTGGAAACTTTGATTGCACATACTTTGAACTCTGGTATTTTGGCATAAGGATCCAATGCATCAATTGTTAGTATATTTGCTGCTGATTCTTTGAAGTGGAAAGTCATGAAAACAACCCCTTCTTGTATCCTGTTAGTGACATTAGCTACTGTTGAGATTTTTCCTCGTCTAGATTCAATGAAGATTTCATCCCCTTCTTTAATACCTAATTTCTGAGCATCCTTAACATTGATTTGGCTTCTTTCGATTGGTTTTCTTTTATGAAGACTTTCTACTCTACGTGTCATTTCACCTGTGTGAAAATGATATAAACTTCGACCAGTAGTTAAGATTAATGGATACTCCTTGTCTGGTAATTCTGCGGGTTCTAGATACTTGATAGCATGGATTTTACCTTTTCCACGAGTGAATTTTTCCGCATGAAGAATTTTTGTACCAGGGTGATTTTTATCTGTACAAGGCCATTGTAAACCAATTTCATCTATTCTATCATAGGTGATACCAGCATAAATGGGGGAAATTGTTGCTATTTCATCCATTATGTCACTTGGTGTCTCGTAAGTTGTATCAAATCCAAATCTGTGTAACATCTCTTCAACAATCTTCCAATCTTGCATTCGATTGCCTTTGGAATCAATTGCTTTTCTTACTCTTTGCACTCGTCTCTCTGTATTTGTAAAAGTACCATCCTTTTCAGCAAACGACACTCCTGGTAAAACAACATCTGCATATTTTGCAGTTTCAGTGAGGAATATATCTTGAACAACAAGAAATTCAACCTTATCAAGAGCTTCTCTAACATGATTCAGATTAGGATCGCTAATTGCTGGATTCTCCCCCATAATGTATATTCCGCGAACATCACCCTTGTGAGCTGCATCCATAATTTCAACGACAGTTAAGCCAGGTCTTCCATCTAGACTGCAACTCCAAGTGTCTTCAAATTTAGTTTTGGTATCAGAATCATCTACTCTTTGATATCCTGGATAAACATTTGGTAATCCTCCTAAATCACAAGCTCCTTGAACGTTATTTTGTCCTCTAAGCGGATTGACTCCAGCACCAGGACGTCCTATGTTTCCAGTAATCATAGCAAGGTTTGCAAGTGACAAAACATTATCTGTACCAGTGGTGTGTTGTGTAATTCCCATTGAATATACAATGGAAGCTGTTTTTGCGTTTGCAAACAATCTAGCTGCATTCTTCAAATCTTCAACGTTAATATTCGCGATTTTGCACAAAACATCAAGAGCTGTGTTTTCCAGATTATCTTTAAGCTCATCAAATCCCTCAGTTCTGTTTTGTATGAA
>JAGLTB010000196.1 GCA_023270155.1 Candidatus Heimdallarchaeota archaeon
AACGCTAAAGATGGAACAAAAGTTTCAGGAGCTACTCATATACAAGGAAATTTAGACACAGAAGGATATGTAGATATCAAAGGAAGCTTAAAAACTGGAGGAAATGTTACTGGTGTTGACATCTATTTTGATAGATACAAATGGTACTATTTCGGGTACTGGATGTGGTTGATTTTATATTTCTGGAAATGGTTTAGAATACCCTATGTGATAGGTGGTAATATACTTGCTAAGAACTACTTAGAAGTGAACAGAACACATATCAAAGGAGATGTAAGAGCTAAAAGGGTAAGGATTCGACGTTTCTGTCAAATTGATGGTGATATCTATTACACAGAAGAATGCAGAATACATAAGAAAGCAAAGTTTGTAGGAAAGCTTTTACAAATAAATGAAGAAGAACTCTAAAATCCTCATTAGTTATCTTATTTCTTTTTTTTTCTAAATATATTTATAGTTGCTTTTTCTTTCTTTAGTTGATATAGATGGTGAATACAATAATTATTTACAATTCAAGAGGAGGTAACACAAAACAAGTTGCAGAAAAGATTGCTGAAGGATTAGGAGTTCAAAGTGTTAACCAAAAGAATATTCCAAAGAATATTGAGGATTATGATTTTCTAGTTCTCGGTTCGTGGCCTATGATGTTCAAAATCAGTTCAGGTGGAAAACGTTGGCTGAATAAGTTGAGCAAGAAGAATCTTGATGGTAAAACAGTTGCTCTCTTCTTTACAAGTGGAGGACCTGATGAAGATATGCCAAAAACAGATAATGGGCAACCTAAGAAGATTAAAGAGATGATGTTTGAAACAATGGAGAATATCATTAACAAAAGCAAAAACGTAACAATTCTTGAAGATCGCTTCTATTGTAAAGGAGCAATTCGAATGATGGGGAAAATCATGGAGAATGAAGGTCACCCAAATGAAGAAGCACTAGAGCAAGCTAAAACCTTTGGTGAAACACTAAAAACAAAATTCTCATAGCTCAGTTTTTCTGCTACTAGAAAGGAAAAGAAACAAAAGAAATCACTTCTTTCTTTTGACATGAGTATAATCAACTCAAATAATACTATTTACTTATAAGTAGATGATTTGTAGGTCATTTCATTTTCTTCTACGAAATTCTTTTAAAGATTCACGAGAAAAATTTTTTTGATATGTCAGGGTTCTTCTGTCCAAGTTGTAGTAAGAAACATCTTTCAAATGATAGATATTGCTCCTTTTGCGGATATGATTTAGAGCAACTAATTCTAGAGTACAAAGATAGACACCTTCCTGTTAAGTTAAACAATCACAAAGAAGAAAAAACTACGACGTTCTTCTGTCCCAAGTGTAAGCATGAAAATACTCTAGGAGAGTTATTTTGTGTATCATGTAAAGAAGATTTCTCAAAATATAATATTAGTGGATCTGTTCAAGATGCAATTATAAAAAAAAGGGCTGAGCGGGAGGTAGCTAGTGCATATTGTGATATATTGGATCTCTTTTTTTGTTGTTATTAATTTTTTATACTAAGAAATTTCAGATTACGCAAGAAATAACCTTGTTGTCAACCCACCTTGTTATGAAAGACCTCT
>JAGLTB010000197.1 GCA_023270155.1 Candidatus Heimdallarchaeota archaeon
GAATACAATAAAATCCATCATAATTCATTTGTGGATAATAAACAAGATTCTTCATCTCAAGCAAGTGATAATGGAGATGAAAATCTATGGTATGATACTTCAATGAACGAGGGAAATTATTGGTCAAATTCTAAAAAAAGAAAAGAATATTCTATTGATGGTTCCGCTGGAAATGTTGACCCTTATCCTTTATCCTCTCCTATAGTGCTATTTTATACTACTTCAGAAACAATTTATTCAAAGATTACTTTTATTTTCTTTTCTCTTTCACTAATCTCTCTTGGTTCATTTTTAAATTATTTTAGAAAGAAAAAAATTATCTGAGATAAGAATTAACATGCGTTATTTTTTGTCTAGTGCATATTGATATACTTGCTCCCATTGCTTTGCAGCATTCTTCCATGAAAAATCTTTGTCCATTACTTTTCGCTGTAATTTTATCCATTTTTCTGGTTCTTCTTTGTAAATCTTAACTGCTCTTTTTACTGCATCGAAAAATTCATCTGCATCCATTGTTTCGAAGACAAATCCTGATCCTTCTTCTGTATCTTTATTGTAGTCTTCAACTGTATCTGATAATCCCCCCGTATTCCTAACAATTGGAACAGCTCCATACAGCATAGAATACATCTGATTTAAACCACAGGGTTCGTATGCACTTGGCATAAGGAACATATCTGATGCAGCTTCTATTTGATGAGCTAGAACATTATCAAACATTATATTTATAGAACATTCTTCAGGATATTTCTTTTCCTTTTCTTTAAACTCCTTTTCCAGTTCTGGATCACCTGTACCTAGTAGAATAATCTGAACCTTGAGGTCCATCATATCATCGAATTTTTCAAGTATAAGATCCAAACCCTTTTGCGTAGCAAGTCTTGAAATAATGCCTAAGACTGGTTCTTTCGAGAGATTAAGATTGAGTTTTTCTTGAAGATAACTTTTGTTTTCAGCTTTTTTGTTCAGACTTTTTGAATCATATCTCTTAACCAATAATTTGTCATTCTTTGGGCTCCAAACAGTTAAATCAATTCCATGCACTATACCAAAAAGATCATCTTTTCGTTCTTTTATGTACTCTTCCAATCCATATCCAAATTCCTTGGTTTGAATCTCTTCTGAATACTTAGAACTAACTGTTGTAAGAGCATCAGAGTAAACCACAGCAGCTTTCATAAAATTAATTTGATCATAGAAACCTAAAAGTTCCTCACTGAAATAAACATCAGGGATCTGAGCTTCTGCAATGTCTTCTAGAGGATAGATTCCTTGATAACCTATATTATGGATTGTAAAAACCGATTTTGTCTTTCTAAATAGATCTATCTCTCGATATTCAGTTTTAAGATAAAATGGTAAAAGCCCTGTATGCCAATCATTTGCATGAATGATATCTGGAGAAAATTTCAACCATTTCAGAGCTTCGAAGACTGCTTTTGTAAATGTGATAAATCTGTATGCACTATCTGGATAATCCTCCCCTTTTTCATTCCCATAAATACCATCTCTAAATAAGTAAGAATTCTTGATAAAATAAATTGGCACCTTGGAATGGGGAACGAAAGAGACGTAAAGGTCAAATATTTCTGTTTTATCTCCTATACTGACTGTTAAATTTTTCTTTATATTTTGTAGTCTGAATTTTTTCGCGTCTATCGTTTTATAGAGTGGTGACATAATTAAAATTCTGTGTTTTAAACCTTGCATAGCTTTAGGAAATGCAGAGGATACATCACCTAAACCGCCTGTTTTTGAAAATGGTGCTACTTCAGCTGATATGAATGCTATCTTCATTTTGAACCTCTATTACTGCTATAATGTCTACTATCCTTTGAATGATGTCATTTGATAGATTAAAAATTATTTGCTTTGACTTATTTGGCAAAACTTCAATCATATTTAACAAAGTTTCTCTTTGAAGTTGTAATCCTAAAAGGATTAATTCAGAACCCCACCAATCTCTGGAAGCCCACCAAAATTGGCAAGAATAATGAGATGCTTGATAATCATCAAACCAATCTCCTCTGTCGATAAACTCTCTTACTCTTTCTAACAACTGTATATGACTCTGTTGTAACTGATGAATTGGATTCAAAGGATGGCTCCAAAGTGGGAAGGGATTAGATTCTTCAAGATCCTTGTCACTGGTTGACCAAGTAGTTGTATTGAAAGTTTCAATGAAAACATCAGTTGGGAACTTTCTTAGACTTAGAGTAAGTGTAGATGTTTCGATCTTTTCACAGATCTCAAAAAAGAACTTATAGTAGTCATCATGATGCTCACCAAAAGTTTCCAAATCCATTGCTAAGACTATAGGATAGTTTGTTGATCTATACGCTTCCTCAAGATCTTCAATTACTTCTTCAAGTTCATGATTATAAAAATCAAATGATATATTGTTGCTTATCTTCTTATTTCTCTTAAGTACAAGAATATTTCTTCCATTCTCTAATTCATAAATTCCACCAAAGGGGTGGTAACTGATATTCTCTGGAGCAACTAATATCTCATATCCCTCGTTAATTATCTGTGGAATAAGATCCATTGAAACTGCTAGCTCTGGTGGGAAAAAAACGCCTGTATTTACACCTAAGATATTATGAACTGTTTCCTTCTGTTTCTTTATTTGATAACGTTGATCTTGATGAGAAATTAAAGGGAGAATTGGATGATAAAAAGCTGATCCCATAATTTCAACTTGATTTGCTTGAATTGCTTGTTCTAGTAGTTCCAAAACCTCTGGATATTTCACAGCGAGTTTTTCCAAAAGACATCCTGAAATATTTAAACTAATTTTAATTTCAGGCTTTTCAACAAGTAATTTGAGGAAAGGGAGATAGCAGTTGTTTATGATTCTTTTAAGAATTATTTCATCTTGAGTAACAGGTTGGTAAGCATGTAGAACAAAAACTACTGGGACTTTTTTCTTTTCATTCATGTATAAACTCTCCTGAGTTGAAAATTGAAGGTTTTTCTATTCTTCTTTCATAATTTTTGCTACATCCTCTGGAAACATAGTGGCAATTCTGTATGTTTCCATTATTTCAGCACCACCGATTCTTTGTATAGGAATTATATCTATTAACATATGCATGTCAGAATTATAACCAGCATTTTCCTGCCTAAACAAAATGTTACGATCTTGTAAAAGATTCATACTTGGATGAGCTATCTTGACAAATTTATCTAATGCTTTATTAGCTACGACAAGAGCTTCTGCTAAATCATAAATTTGTTTTTCATCGAGTTCATAGAATTTTGAAGTATGTTTCTTAGGTATTAATCTAAGCTGCCCGTCTCTTTCAGGAGCGAAAGCTGTAAGAAGTATCCATCCGTCGTTCTCGAATACTGTTCTTTCTTTAACAGAAAGTTCTTGTTCAATTGGATCTTTTAATTTTTCTCTTTTCTTTACTAACTCACAGGCAAGACAATAGTCTTCATTTTCCATCTTTTCTTTATGAAATCCTGGCACACTTAAAAAACCAAGAGAAGTCCAACCGTGTCCAATATCATTTGCATAAATGTAAGTCTGAGAATGAAGATGGCAAATACTAGCACCCGCTTCCTCTCCTATATTGAAGAAATGCAGTGTTGTTAATTTCTCTGTGTTGTATTTCTCTTTTAGAATTTGTATGCTGTTTTTCTGAGCAATCTGTGTGGTGAGTAAAAGTTCAATAGTTTCCTCAATAGATGCTTCTGAAAGAGTATCATAATGGTTGGTAATTAGGTGAACCATACTAATTCCAACGCTTTTGTCTTGTATTGAATCTAGTGATTGTGTGTGTTCATATAGGACTCGAGCCATTGGAGTAAAAAGGTTAACAATTGAAATTGCAGAATATTTGCTAAAATCTGCTTTCTCTGACTTAACACTTAAAGGGTGATTACCAATCTGCTTTTCAAGTGAAAGCACAACAGCTGGTAATTCCCCTTTGATAATCTTGCAAAAAGAATCATCTGTGGAACTGTGTAATTCTGCGTTTTCTTGATTATTTTCTCTATGTTCAAATGGTCTATTTCCTCTTAGGGGAGAAAATTGTGTAATATGCCCAACTTTTGTACCAAACTCATTAATTATAGTTCGGAAAGGATCGAACCTTTCCAAGGGCATGTTATCTTTGTCTCTGTATATCCCCCAGTGACCTTCAGGTATGTCCAAGTTATTCACCATTAACAAGCACATTGCTTTATACAGTCTTCTTAAAATTGTTGGTAGGACTCATCTAGAACTATAATTGGATAAGTTTTTTAGAGACTTAAAACAATAAAACTCAAATATAAATCAGTGTCGCTGAAAAGAGTAATCCAAATCAATGCGATAATGTTTTTAAACTTAAACAAGACAGAAGAAACAACAAGCAATTGTGAAAAACATGATGAACGAGCATCACAATTTAGATCCTATTCTTTTCAAAGATATGATGATAAAAAGTGAAAATAGTATCGAAATTGAAAAGGAAAATATCAATGCAATTAATGTCTTTCCAATACCTGATGGTGATACAGGTAGCAATATGTTTTTCACATTAAAAGCTATAGTCAATGAGGTAAATGAAGTAACAGAAATTACTGGAGATGCTATCTTACAAGCAATCGGTAAAGGGAGCTTCATCGGAGCAAAAGGCAATTCTGGAGTTATTTATTCTCAGTTTCTTATGGGTGTTGTTGAACACCTTGAGAAAGCTGAAAGCATCACACCAATAGAATTTACTAAAGCACTGATAGAAGGAACAGAATTTGCTTATGATTCTGTTCTCAACCCTACGGAAGGAACAATTCTTACTGTTATGAAGGAGGTTACAGAGAAAGCTAAAGCAATAACTCAGGAGAATCCTGAAATATCATGGATAGACTACATGATAATCCTTGTAGAAATGGCTTATGATTGTTTGGAGAGGACAACAGAGATGCTTGATGTACTCAAAGAAGCTAATGTTGTTGATGCTGGTGCAAAAGGATTTGTTCTGATACTT
>JAGLTB010000198.1 GCA_023270155.1 Candidatus Heimdallarchaeota archaeon
GACAACCCCCTTCATGCACCAGTCTACAAAAACGAACAAATCAGAAGACTTCTGAAACAGAATACTTTCTTAGGAAAACTTGGATTATATGGGAAACCTGAAGAGGATTATTTTGATTCATTGAGTTATGCTGTATTTGAGAGTTGTACAAATTGTAGAAGATGCGTGATGTTTTGCCCTTTCAGCTTAGATATCAGTGTTATTAATACAGTAGCTCGCACAGGTCTCATAAAACTTGGTAAAGCTCCAGAAATGCTTCTCATGCTAGCGGATATGCAAATACAAAGACGTGAAAACATTGCAGAGTATATCGATATGTTCAAAGATCAAATAACCGATCTTGAGAACGAAGTAAGAGAGGAAATTGATGACAAAAGCTTCAGAATACCTGTTGCAGAAAAAGCTAAAATACTCTACGTTCCACTTAGTGGTGCAATTACAATGACTTCACCAGCAAAGATTTTCCATGCTGTTGGTGAAAACTGGACTTTAAGTAAATTTGATGTTGTAAACTTCGGATTTTTAGCAGGTGACTCTGTAAGAGCAAAGAAAATTCTAAAACCTATTTTAGATGAAGCAAAGGAAGTTGGAGCAGAAAAAATAGTCATAGGAGAGTGCGGGCATGCATTCAAATTAGCTCAAAAATTCTCAGACGGATGGTTTGGAGAACAACCCTATGAAATAGAATTAATTGTACAAACAGTTGCAAAATACATTGAAGAAGATAAGCTGAAATTTGATAAATCTAAAAACCCAGGTAAATATACTCACCATGATCCTTGTCAACATGCAAGAAATTCAGGAGTAATGGAAGAATCTCGACTTATCTTAAGAGAAACTGTAAATGATTTCGTTGAGATGACTCCTAACCGTGAACAAAATTGGTGCTGTGGTGGAGGTGGAGGATTAATCGCTGTTCCAGATTTTGATGATACTCGAAGAATGGGTGGACAAATGAAAATGGAACAAATCAAAGAGACTGAAGCTAAAGTTCTTACAACCACTTGCGAAAACTGTAAATCCCAATTAGAGGATCTTAATGATCACTTCGAACTAGGAATTCAAATTGAAGGCGTCGTAGACGCTGCAGCAAGAGCAATAATCTATAAATAACATCTAAAAGGATAAAAATCACTTATCCTCACTCTTTTCTCTATTTTTTGTTCAATCAAGTAAGATAGTAATACTGTTTACTAGATATGTCTATTTCCACTAGAGAACCGTTGGTCAATAATTCTGCTGGAGCTCCAAGAGATGGAAGATAAGCAGAGCTAACTACAATAGAATCCCTTGTTTTGTAAAGTTTCATAGTGAAGTATTTTGGAATTGTTCTATAATAAACACCAACCCAACATTTTAGTGGAGAAGATAAAATGAAATTAGCTCCTGTATAATCATAATCCTCTATTGTTTTTTCTACTACTTCCTCATTCATCTTCCAGTCATTCAATTCGAGATTAGTTAAAAGAGCATAGAAATACTTCTCTGAATCTGTTGTACTTCTAACAAAATATTTTCTTTCATCGAAATTACATATCTTTGACTTTATTGTACCATTATGTCCAAATACAAACTCCCGGTTGTAATCATACCAGTAGAAAGGATGATTGTTAGTGATATTCACTTTTATTCCAGGTGAAGCTCTACGAGCATGAGCAAATAGGAAATCAGTTTTCAATTTTTCCCATTCAGATACTGGATTTCTCTCATAAATTGGTTCAATATACCTTGCAATTGCAAAATGACCCTTATTTAGCATTGAGACACCATAACCATCTCTATGGTCATGAATACTTGATGTATTTCTCTCATGAATATCCTTCTTAGCTTGACCATCATAGTCTGCGCAAGCTAGAATGTATTCTTCATAGGCAAGGTTTGATAGTTTCTCACCTATTTGTAATAAAAGTCTGCACATTTTCTGCTCATAGCTAATTTTAGCCACGCTTTTTATGTGTTTCCAAGTATCGAGTTTTTTCATTCACCCTCAAGAACAACATGTACTATCTCTTTGTCTGGTTCTGAAGGAATTTTGGGGAATACTACCATATCTTCTTTTTTCACGAACAAAAGAGTAACTAATGCTGAGAAGAATGCAATGATTGTTGTAATTATCATTATTACTTCTATTCCGTATGTAGTGATTCCAGCAATGTTCCATGAGTCATATCTAAAATGATCATAAAGAATCCCACCAATAATTGGTCCAATAACAGCACCTAGATTGAAGAACATCTGTACATTACCGAATTCCAGACCTCTTTTTTCAGCTTTAATTAAATCAGCTTGCAAAGCTCTGAAAGCAGGCATGTTAATCTGTTGAATCATCTGTCTTCCAACAAATACTCCAATCAAAAGATAAACTCCCATTTCGAATCCCAAGAAAAAGAGCATTAATCCTGATCCAATTGCTGTCGTTACTACTAATGCTTTCTTACTTGTTTTATCAGCTAAATATCCTCCAATAGGATTGAATGTTACACCAGCTATACCAGCTATACCAAAAACTATTCCTATGAATTCAGGTGTTAGAAAATATCGTTCTTCCAAAAATAAAGAAAGAATCGGAAAAACCATACTAAAACCAAAACCATTTGAAAAACCCATGACAAACAGAGCTCTTAAGCTTCCCGTTCTTTCTCTCCAAAAAGAAGGTTTAAGGAAATCTGGAATACCGGGTCGTATTTTCCCTGTTGCGATTATCACTTCTTTAATTGCTAATCCGATTTCCCTGATACTCATTTTAGCTTTCTGAGTTTTTGGATCAATAACCATGAGATTAAACACTATTAATGAAACAGATGAAATAGCTCCCATGAAGAAGAATGAAACTCGAAATGCAGCAACTTCAGTTGCAACTATCAACTCTGATAATGCAAATAAACCTCCTCCTAGAAAAGGACCAACTGACCACCCCAAAGTCATCGAGAGAATAAACCACCCTAAATTTCTTCCTCTCTTATCATCAGGAGAAATGTCTACAACTGTAGATTCAGCTATAGGCCAAACTAAAGCAGATGCAATACCTTGGAAAAATCGAACCATGAAAAGAGACCAGAAAGCTTGTGCTAATCCAAAACCAAATGTAAGAACAACATACATAGCCATTCCAACAACCATGAGTGGTTTTCTTCCAGCTTTGTCACTCATCTTTCCATAGAATGGAGCTAAAAATGCTCTAGAAATCATCATAGCAGATGTAAGCAAACCTATTTGTGTAACAATATTTACCTTAACGAATCCCCAGTCCCATACATGAAAGAAGTTATTTGCATAGATAGCCATAAAGGGGAGAATTGCACCAAACCCTAGGTTAACAATAAAACTAGATAACATTAACCCGAATAAGGTTTGACTCTCTTTTCTCATTTTACTCTCGTTTAAAAATTTCTTTAAAAAGATTCTCTTTTTCATAAAATACTAATTCTTTCTAATCCTAACATTTTTTTACTATAAGGAAAGTATGCTCTTATGCCCGAAGAATCCTATATTCATGCATCAAAGGTTATTCCCTCTGAAAAAATAGTACAGCTTAGAGGGTGGATTTACAGAATCCGTAAGATGAAGGATAAAATATTTGTTGTCTTACGCGATGCTTCTGGTATTGTCCAATGTATTGGCTCAGAAGATCAACTAAAACCAGAAGCTTGGAAAGCTTTAAACAAAGCAGCAATAGAAAATGCTATTCATGTTGAAGGAAATGCAGTAGAGGATAATAGGGCTGTAAATAATGTTGAGATTCGATTAACTAATTTCAAGTTAATTCATAAAGGTGAAATCTTTCCAGTTGCCAAAGATCAAAGTAAAGAATTCATATTAGATAACACTCACTTATTCCTAAGAAGTTACAAATCAACAAACGTTTGGAAAGTTAAAGCTAACGTTCTTAGAGCTGCTCGCGAGTGGTTCTTTGAAAATGAATTCTATGAAACAACACCTCCTATATTGACAGGTTCTGCCTGTGAAGGTGGTTCTACTTTGTTCTCCCTAGAATACTTTGGAGAAACAGCTTATCTAAGTCAAAGCATACAGTTGTATTTAGAGGCTCTAATCTATAGCTTGGAAAAAGTCTATGCAATAACTCCTAGCTTCAGAGCTGAAAAAATGAGAACAAAAAGACACATCAATGAATTCTGGCACATTGAAGGAGAAGAAGCTTGGGTTGACTTTGAAGGCAACATGAAAATTCAAGAAGAATTGGTAGCTTATATTGTTCAATATGTCCTTGAAAATAACAAAAAGGAACTAAAAGAACTTGAAAGAGACGTATCAGCTCTTGAAACTATTAAAGCTCCTTTCAAGAAGATAAGTTACAAAGAAGCAATCGACACGTTAAATGAAAATGGTTTCAACTTAAAATGGGACGAAGATATTAAAACAGAAGAAGAGAGAGCTCTCTCAAATATTATTGGGGAACCATTCTTTGTAAGAGATTATCCTTCTAGCCATAAACCTTTCTATGTCAAGCTCCATGAGGATGACCCAAAGTGGTGTTTTTCAGCTGACTTAATGGCACCTGAAGGTTTCGGTGAAATCATCACTGGTGGCCAAAGAGAAGATGTTCTGGATACTTTGATTAGACGTATCCAAGAAGAAGGTTGGAAAATCGAGGATTATTCATGGTACATAGATTTGAGGAAATATGGTTCAGTTCCACATTCAGGTTTTGGTCTTGGAGCTGAAAGATTGACATGGTGGTTGTGTGGTCTTGATGCTATACAAGAAACTTTACCTTTTCCAAGAACTAGAAACAGGGTTTATCCCTAAACTTTCTTTTTTTAAAAAATTTTGTTGGAGAATCACATATTATTAGATTCTTTATGAACATCTTCACTAGTAATTACTGTTTCTTTCTGGTTCATTCTTCTTTGTAGGATGTTTCTAACAACAACTATGATAAGAAAAAGATCAAGTAGTGAAATTATAATTAGCCAAGCTAATCCAACATAACACTCAAAGTTTCTAAATCCCCAACCAAAGAACCATAAAACTGGAATTGTAAGTCCTATTGTTATCAAACTAGCAACAATTCCTGGAAGACGGATTTTTTTCATATGTTTCACTTTTATTTAATATTTAGAATTTATTTAATTTTTTATAAACATTCCGAAGTAATTAAGGGAAAATCAACCAAATTTTATTTGATTACATATTTATGTATCCGTAACATGAATTCTTCAGAGGAAGGATAATGGCATTTGGATTTGAGATAGTTAAAGATGGAATTTTCAAAAGGACCTACACTGTTTATGATCTAGCTCAAGATATTGGTATTTTCAAAGCTGAA
>JAGLTB010000199.1 GCA_023270155.1 Candidatus Heimdallarchaeota archaeon
GGTGGGAACAAAAACTGGATAGATACTGCTGAAAGCTTAGGTGCAAAAGATAAATTGAGAGACAAACCCTATGAACTAAAAAAATAACATAAGGAATTTAGTTCAGAGTTTCTTATTTTTCTCAATCAAAATCAAAGTTTTAAATCGGTAAGTTCAATTCGCACAGAAGATGATTTAGATGCTAATAGATTCCTTTGAAGCTGAGAGAATTTTAATAGCTTACGAACAACGAAAAGAATCTGTCAAAGCATTCCTAGATCTTGGATTTACTGAAGAAGAAGTAAAACTTAGACAGGGTAAGATTGTCATTAACGATTTCGAATATGACATTAAGGTTATAGAGAAATTAGCAAAAAAACCTGCAATCTTCCTTCTTGATACAGTACCAAAAATAATTGCTTTTTTTGATGAGAAGTACTATAAACTCGAACCAATAGAAAATACTGCTCCGACCATAGAAATCGATGGTATTAGAATGCACAGAACAAAACACATGACACCTTTGGAGGATGCTCAAAAAAAGGTAGAAACAATTGCAGCAACCTCTGATGAAAATGTTTTGGATATCTGTACAGGATTGGGATATACAGCAATTGCTTCTTATAGAAAGGATTCAAGAGTCACAACTATCGAAAAGGATCACAATGTGATAGAGATTGCAAAGTATAATCCTTATTCCAGTGATTTGTTTGAAGGGATAGAACAAGGAGAAATAAAACTCATTATTGAAGATGCTAGTAGTACTGTTAAATCACTAAAAAATGAATCCTTTGATGCTATTTTACATGACCCCCCACGTTTTTCTCATGCTGGGGAACTATACTCTGGAGAATTTTATATAGATTTATTTAGAATACTAAGAAAAAAAGGTAGATTACTTCATTATGTTGGAAAACCTGGATCAAAATATAGAGGAAAAGATTTTGCTAAAGGAGTACAAAATCGTTTAACTGAAGTTGGTTTCAAAACAGAGAGAGTTTTGGATGGAGAGAGTATTCTAGCTTACAAATAAAATTGTGGTAAGCAAATCAATTTATTAAGGAGTATTCATTAAAAATATTGATGGAAAAAGAATTCTACTTCACTCTCACCAATAGGAAAGAAAAGGTCGAGGAGTGGTTACTTTACAGCAAATCAATAAAAACTCAAAAACCATTTGAGTTGGATGCTAACAAAGCTGCTTTGTTGGTCCTAGATATGCAAAATTACTTTTTGGAGCAAGACTCTCATGCTCATGTACCATCTGCAAGAACAATTATTCTGACTATGAATCAATTAATTTCATTTATGAATAACAAAAACCGACCAGTAATTTTTACCAAACATATAACTAGTTCAGATCCTGATGATATAATGTTGAAGTGGTGGAAAGACACCATTTCTGAAGAGGCTAATACATCAGATATATCTCCATATATAGATTCTACTAAAGGAATAGTTATTTCTAAAAATCATTATAGCGCTTTTCACAATACAGATCTCAAGAGATTACTTAGAGAACTGGGTATTGAACAGCTTATCATTACAGGTGTTATGACACACTTATGTTGTGAAACTACTGCAAGAGATGCTTTCATGAATAATTTTGAGGTTTTCTTTGTTGTTGATGGAACAGCTTCTTACACAGAGAAATTACATGTGGGTACAATTGGAGCTATTTCACACGGATTTGGAATCTGTGTCTCATCTGAGGAGATAATGAATGACTAAGAAAATTCAAACCTATGTCGCTCTAGTAGGAGGGGGTCCCGCTTGTTCTACAGCAGCTATACAACTGATACGATCAGGTATAGAGGCTTCGATTGTAACCGAGAAAATAGGGGGGACCATTAGAAATGCCAATCTAGTGGAGAATTTAGTAGGTTTTCCAACAGGGATAAGTGGGGAAGATTACGTTAAATTAATGGAAGAACAGCTTGAATACAGCGGAATTCCTATGGTTAGAGATAGAGTAGAATCAATCTCGAGAGTTAATGAAAGATATGTGATTTTAACAGAAGAATCTGAAATTCTATCTGATTACTTGATTATAGGAACTGGTTCGAAACCATGTAAACTACACATCAAAGGTGAGGATGAAGCTTTTGACATGAGCAAACTATATTATGAAATCTATAACGCAAAAGTGGAATCCAAAGGTAAGGAAATTATAGTAATAGGAAGCGGCGATGTAGCTTATGATTATTCTCTAAACCTTAGCAAAATCGCTAAGAAAATAACGATAGTTCAAAGGACAGAAGAAACAAAAAGCCTTCCTATTCTTCAAAGACGAGTGGAAGAAGAAAAAAAAATCAATATTGTGGTCAATAAAATGCCATACGAGATTTTTATTGAAGAAGAGAAGGTTATTTTAGCTACAAGAACTGATAAAGAAGTAAGTGAGATTCAATCAGATTTAATTATAGTTGCAATAGGAAGGGAACCAAATATTGAGTTCTTATCTGAAACTCTAAAAGATGAATATGAAAATCCAAAAGATGAATCAAACTTATATTTTATTGGAGATGTTAAGAAGGGAAATTTTAGACAAGTATCTGTAGCTATGGGAGATGGAATGAACGTAGCAATGGAAATAGTAAAAAAGCTTTCGCGAAAAGAGGATTATGATGGAGCTCCTAGGCAAGTATGGTAAAGAGGATTTAGCTATCCTCTACGTTGCTAAACAAGATGATAAAGTTGTGGAGTTTGTTGAAAGTCTACAACCACCCATTCCTAGAGAAGAGAAGTGGGTTTTAATCATCTCTACAATGTACGGTTGTCCCATAGGTTGCTTAATGTGTGACGCAGGAGAATATTATCATGGGAAGGTTTCCAAAGAAGGAATGTTAGAAGAAATCGATTATATGATTCATTCTCGATTTCCTGAAAGGAAGATATCTATTCCCAAATTAAAAATCCAATTTGCTAGAATGGGAGAACCAACACTCAATGAAAACGTTCTTGCTGCTTTAAGAGAATTACCTAAATTATATGATGCTCCAGGATTAATGCCTTGCATTAGTACAATAGCACCAAAAGGATCTGAAGATTTTCTTGACGAACTAATTGAAATTAAAAACAAGTTTTATTCAAATGGGAGATTTCAGCTTCAATTCTCCATACATTCCACTAATGAAGAAGAAAGAAGAAAATGGATGAGCTCTACAATATGGAATTTAGAGAGGATAGCTGCTTTTGGTGAAAAGTGGTATGTGGAAGGAGATAGAAAAATCACTCTGAATTTTGCTGTTGCAGAAGATTCAGAAATAGATCCTGACATAATTCTAAAGCATTTTAACCCTGAAAAATACTGGATTAAACTCACACCAGTTAACCCAACAAATAGAGCTATTCACAATAAGCTTCAAAGTGGAATTACAGAAGAAAATTCTGAAATAAATCCTCTTGTTGAAGAATTCAAAAAGAGAGGATTTGAGGCATCTGTTAGTATAGGAGAATGGGAGGAGAATGATATAGGTTCAAATTGTGGTCAATTTGCTACAAAATATCAAAATAACGAGGTTGTAATAAGAGAAAATTATACAACCAGCGATTATGATTTGTCAAATTAGTTTTGAAAAACTTAATTAGTGTTTAATCATTGAAGGAGAAGAGGGATAAGATAGAAGGGTGATTTTATGAAAAATATCTTAATTACAGGAAGTAGTAGAGGATTAGGATTAGAATTTACAAAACAGTATCTGGAAAAGGGTGAGAATGTAATTGCTAGTTGTAGAAATCCAAAGAAGGCTAGTGATTTACAAGAATTAAAATCTAGATTCCCAAACAGTCTCACAATAATACAACTCGATGTTGTTGAAGAGGAGGATAGAGATAGAGGATTTGAGCAAGTGAAAACAAAGTTTGACTCCTTGGATGTTCTCATTAATAATGCAGGGATAGTATCTGGGGAAGAGGGAAAAAATTTCAATTTAGGAGAGGTGTACAAAGAAGATTTCAGTAAGGTCTTTCTAGTTAACTCGATTGCACCACTTCTTATGAGTGAGAAATTTCTACCTTTACTTGAAAATGGGGATAAAGCAAAAATAGTCAATATTTCATCCTCGAATGGTTGTATAACAAGAAGAGCTCAAGGTGGTAAGTATAGCTACTGTACTAGCAAAGCAGCGTTGAACATGATAACCAAGATATTATCAAATGATCTTCGAGAGAAAGGAATTGTAACTTTAGCTATTCATCCAGGATGGATTAAAACAGATATGGGAGGGCATAATGCACCTCAAGAAAAAGAAGAACCGATTTCTATGATTATTGATTTAGTGGAAAAATCGGACCT
>JAGLTB010000200.1 GCA_023270155.1 Candidatus Heimdallarchaeota archaeon
TCACATGTCCTACAACTATTCCTAATAGAGCTAAATGTAACATTACACCAAATATCCACAAAACTTTTTGTTTAAACAAGCTAGGAAAAACTATTTGATCTGCTGTCATAGCTGCTCCCCTCTTTACTCCATCCGGTTTCGGATAAAGAGTCAAAGCTGCTGTTGGTTTTGGTGTACGCAGCCAGGAAACTATCTTATAGATAATCCCTCCAAAGAAAACAACAACTGTTGTGTAAGGAAAAATATAGTACAAGATAATTTGTAATGCAATGTGCATGGAAATTACTTCCTCCTTGCAACATAAAATTTCAAAACTTTTCCATCTTTCTTGTGTTTAAGGACTTCATTACCTGATGTTTTTGACCAAGCTGCAATGTCAGGAACTGAACCTGGATCTGTAGCTAAAACTTCAATAATTTGACCTATTTCTATCTTCTTAATTGCAGAAGCTAATTTTACAATAGGCATTGGGCAGGATAATCCTTTAACATCTAGAGTTTGATCAGGAACTATAGCGTCATTCATTTGTTTTATCACCTTTAAAATATCTTAACGTTTAGATTTGTTATTTTAAAAAAACGCTTCTTAAGTGTTTCTTTCCTCCAATACTTCTCATAGATAAAGTTTTATCAAGCTTTACGTGCTTATCAAGCAGTAGTGGGTGGATATGAATCATGGAAGATGTTGTGCAGAATGATGTTGGAAAAACTAGACCGAAAATGAAATCATTTTCACAGAAGTATCTAGCACATCACCCTCTTTGTGAAGAATATTCAAACCATGTATTTAGGATTGGTTCATTGTACTTATGTGTTGGTTGCACAAGTGTAATCCTAGCATTCATAGTTTATACGATTCTTTTCTTTACAGTTCCTAGAATATTTCAAGGATATCCTTTAACTAATGGGATTATTGCAGCTATAGGTGTTGGAATGTCACTTCTGCAATTTGTTTTGCGTCCATCAAATAAAATGATTAAGATTATTTTCAGATTCTCTTTAGGCTTAGCTGTATCAGCTTACTTGGGTATAGTCTTTCTTGTTCAAAATTGGGGAATAAAATTAGGATTATACTCAATGCTCTTTGCAGGAGTTATACTTTACAATACTTTGAGAAGAGAATATTCGTTTGAAGAATGCGAAGAATGTGATTCTAGAGATACTAGAAACTGTGTAGAAGTAAACTGAGATTTGGATAATCACATTCAATATAACAAAAAACATGATTGCTCCTTCTAATAAGGTCCTTTGAAGAAAAAAAGATGTAAGGCACAAAAAACTATTGCGGAGAGATTGTCCACAAAAAAAGTACTGTTTGCCTTACTTATTCTATTTAAACCCCCTTCCTTCTTGAATATGTCTCCATCCAAGAAGGTGACTTTACTCACAAGGTTGATTTTTTGTTTTCACTTTATTTCGTACTAATATTTAAGAATTACAAAGAGAAAAGCGAACGATTCATAAAAGGATGAGTAAAATGGAAGAGAGGAAATTATTCTCAAGTTTAATTATGATATTAATTCTATTTAGTTTATTTGGATTGAATCACTTTGAATCAGTTTATTCCAAAACACAAGAAATATTTGAACCATTTTCGTTAAGTGCATTAATAGAACATGGGTCTATAACTATTGAATTTGACGAGAATTTTACCGATTATGGTTTTCTAGGTCAAGGTATAGAAAGTGATCCATTCAGAATTGATGGTTATAACATAACGACAACCAACCAAACTGGTATCTATATCTTCAACACCACAAAGCACTTCACAATAAGCAATTGTTATGTTAACGCTTTAGATATGGGGATCTATATTGATCAAGTTGCAGATGGTACTGCTTCTATTTTCAATACAACTTGCTTTGATAATGATGATTATGGTATTCGAATCGAGAACACTACTAATTCAACAGTAATTAATGTCATCTGTGATGATAATTACGCTGGTATAAGAATTCACACAGCTTCAGATTTATTCTTAAAGAATGCAAGTGTTCTAAATTGTAGATACGGAATATCTATCTGGTATTCATTAAATTCGGTAGTAATCGATTGCGTTAGCTGCTACACTACAAGCAACCCAGGGATTTATCTGAGTGGTTCCAATTCGTCTATTCTCGAGAATAACATTCTGAACTTCAACGATCCACACGGAATTCAAATAACCCGATCAGGAGATTGTAAGATTATTAACAACACTTGTAATTTCAATGAAGGTAATGGGATTTATCTCCATAGATCCTATAATCAATATGTTGTCAATAACACAGCAAACAACAATGAATATGATGGTTTCCACTTTGCACTATATAGTAATACTACAGTTGTGAATAATTCTTGTATAAATAGTGGAGATAGAGGAATTATGCTTTATGATTGCGATGATTGTTTTATTTACAGAAACTTAATTCAAAACAGTGTTAACTATGGTTTATTTGTTGGAGGTAGTAGAAACACCATACATCATAATGCATTTGTAAATAATAATATTGGGGGAACTTCTCAAGCTTGTGAAGTTGATTTTGAAACAGATAATATATGGTATGATATTTTGACCAATGAGGGGAATTACTGGAATACATGGGGTGGAACGGGTGACTATGTAATTGATAGTAACGAGTATATATCTGATCCATACCCCTTAAGTACAGTACCGCCTGATTTTCCAACAATAAACGAGTTCGTAAGAAATGCTTTTTGTATGTTTTTACCAGTTTTTATCTGTGTAATTATATTTACAAAAAAAGAAAGAAGAAAAGGAAGTTAGAGTCACTTTCTTTTCTTCAATATAACTGTGACTAGAAACAATGTACTCAAAGAAGCCAAAACTCCCCATATCCCATGAACAAAGAATGCTGTTCCTTCTGGTTCTGTAGCGTCAAGATAAAATTTTAATAGGTTATATTCTTCAACTTCATCGATTTGGTCATTGATATCTGTAGTGATAGTCCAGGTGTATAGTTCTTTTCCTGGTGCTTTCCAGTCATAAGTAAAATCTACGCTTTCATAAACATCCAAAGAAGGTACATCAATATTCCAAGTTTCACCATTGCTGATTTCTACTTTAGCTACTGTTGCTTCAGTTATATCCTCCTCACCAATATTTTTGATTGTGATGATGATTTCATTATCTTCACCTTTAGTGATCTTAGTAGTTGAAGGTAGATTGTTACATCTTAAATCTGGTTTGTTTTCTAGGTTCAATGTATATTGGTCCATAATAGACAAATCTCTTTTAAATGCACGAATATCTATCTGTTTCTCAAAAACTTCTACTAGAACTGCATGATATGCTGATTCGGTGTAAGCAGATTCCTCAATAAAATATGCTTCAACAACGTCGTAAAGCGGAGCCCCTCCCCCTCCTGTAATAATATAGGTTATATTGTTTTTATGCAATCTCTCATAGAGATGATTATGTCCAGAAAAGACCATTGTTACATTATACTCTTCAAATATAGGGACGAATAAAGTCAACATTTCATCAAACCAACCACTATGGTATTGTGCAGCAGATGCATAACATGGTAAATGCTGTGCAACTATTTTCCATTTGTAGTCATTGTGAGTTTCCAAATCTTCTAACAACCATTCAATTGTTTTATTGTAGGTTCCACCCCAATAGGATATCTCACTGTGTAGACCAATGAAGTGTACTGGACCATAGTTGAATGAATAGTATTCCTCTTTACCTGGTAAAGCAAATGCATCATAATAGTTAGAGTGATTATCATCATGAGATCCTAAAACTCCCATAAAGGGAATATGTTTAAGATATGGAGAGAAATCAGTAAACCAGTCCCACCATTGATAAGATTGAACACCATCATCCACAAAATCACCTGTAAAAATGGAGAGATCATGTTCCAAGGAATTTGCTGCGTTCACTACTTCCTTTCTTTCTTCACGGTTATGTCTAGAATCTCCCCAAGCTACAAATCTTAAATGATTTCCAGTTGTTCCAGTTTTGAAAGTAAAGTCATTACTCCAAGTTTCTCCGTCACCAACTCTATAATGATAGATAGTATCCGGAGTAAGACCTGTCAACTCTACATGATGCCACTGTCCTGTTGCTCCTGTCTCCTCATTTCCATAGTTTTCATCTGCACCATATTGAACTATAGCTGATGTTTCAGCTTTTGTCCTCCAACTCACAATCATAGTTGTTGTAGTATCATTCTGCCAAGATAGATGAACATACATAGGTTGAGTATCTTGAGCTAATGTTTGTTGAAAAGTAATTAAAAAAGGTGTAATAACTAACATCAATATTGAAATCACTTTAATTGCTTTTATTTTCATCATTCAGCTTTAAAAAATCTTGTTATTAAGTTTTCTCATAAAATTTGGTTATCTTCCGTTTTTCTATCTGAAGGCTAATATAAATAAAGCAAATAGGAAAATAAGTTCTTTAAACTATCATTATGGTTTTTGAATAAATAGAGTAATATTAAATAAGGGAGAATGAGAGCGTAAAGATATACGCATATCCTTCAATTAGGAGAATATTCCAATGGGTACCAATGATAATGAGGACTCAATAGTCACACCTTGGGAAGTACGAGGAAAAGTAGATTATGGAAAATTGATGAAACAGTTTGGAACAGAACCAGTAGATGAAAAACTACTAAATCGAATTAAGAAAAATACAGGAGGTTCTTTACACTTTATGCTAAGAAGAGGAATCTTCTTCACACACAGAGATATGAACTGGATACTAGACGAATATGAGAAAGGGAACAAATTCTATCTTTATACTGGAAGAGGACCTTCAGACCATACACATATAGGACATATAGTACCTTGGATTTTTACTAAATGGTTACAAGATAAATTTGATACTAAATTCATTTTTCAACTAACAGATGATGAAAAATACGTCTTCAATGATAATCTAGAAATGAAAGATACATATTCATATGCTCTTGACAATGCACTAGATATAATAGCTCTAGGTTTCGATTCAAAAAATACTGAGATTCTAATTGATACTGATAATGCAAAGACTTTCTACAAAATAGCACTCCCAATTGCTAAGAGAATCACGTATTCAACCGTCAAATCTTCTTTCGGATTTGATAACTCTATGAATATTGGAGGAATTTTCTACACAAGTATTCAAGCAGTACCTGCTATTCTTGAAAGTGTAAGAGAAGGAAAAAACATCCCTTGTCTAATCCCGCACGCAATTGATCAAGATCCTCATTTTAGATTAGCTAGAGATGTTTTACCTAGGCTGGGATATTATAAACCCGCAAATATACAGTGCAAATTCATACCAGCTTTGAGTGGTCCACATGGTAAAATGTCATCTTCTAATCCAAATGAAACAATCTTTGTAACTGATAATCCCAAATCAATCAAAAAGAAAATAAATAAATATGCTTTTTCTGGTGGAAGAGATACAGTAGCTGAACATAGAGAAAAAGGAGGAGACCCTAATATTGACGTTAGCTTCCAATGGTTAAATATTCTTTTTGAGCCTGATGATGGTAAAATTAACAAACTTGAAGAAGAATATCGAAGTGGAGAGTTACTATCTGGTGAATTGAAGGCAATACTTATTGAGAAAATGGTAAAGTTTCTTGAACATCATCAAGATGAAAGAGAAAAAGCTAAAGACAAACTAGATGATTTTCTTGTAAAGGATTAACAATCAAATAGGATATTATAATGATAATGAGCAAAAGAGGAATAAGGAGGGTATACATGTCTTTTGTATTATTTATTTTTATTTTTCTCTTTTTTTCCTCACGATTACTTAGTATTAACCAAGTAAATGGTGGTGATGAATGTTCAGAAAATCAAATTGATTGGGTACATCATTATAGTGGTCAAGTAAAATCAGGGGGGAGTTCAATAATTCAAACTTCAGATGGAGGATTCGTTGGTACTGGCAACGATTACTTAGACGATTTTAATGATGATGTGCTGCTTTTTAAAACAGATTCAGAAGGTTTGATGATCTGGAATAAAACATTTGGTGGAACAGATTCAGATAGAGCTAGAGAGGTTATTAAGACAAAAGATGGTGGTTTTGCTCTTGCTGGATCCACTAGTTCTTTCGGCTGTTGTGGTGTTGCATCGATGTATCTCATTAAGACTGATTCAGAAGGTAATAAAGAATGGGAAGGGATTTATGGTGGTCTTTATTATGATGCTGCTTACAGTTTAGTTCAAACAGAAGATAATGGTTTTGTTTTAGCTGGTTTTACTAATTCCTTTGGAGCAGGGCAGTATGATGCTTACTTAATTAAAACAGATTCAATGGGAATAATGGAATGGAACCACACTTATTCCGGAGTTTGGAGTGGGACACAATATGATGGAGCTTATGATGTTATCCAAACACATGACGGAGGTTTTGCTTTAGCAGGATTTACCAGTTTCGGTTATCCTGATATGTTTTTAGTTAAAGTTGATTCAGAAGGAGAAGAGGAGTGGATTAAGAGTTATGGAGGTTTGGATTCTGACACAGCTTATGCGATTGTTCAAACAAATGATAATGGATTTGCTTTAGCTGGTTTTACAAAAGCAGTAGGTTCGGGAGAATCAGATATGCTCTTAGTGAAAACAGATTCAGACGGTCAAATGGAATGGTATCAAACTTATGGAGGACCTGAGTATGAAAACGCTCATGCTTTAATTCAAACGATTGATGGAGGATTTGCCTTAGCAGGTTCTACTAGTTCAGGAGATTATGATATGTTTTTTGTAAAAACAAATTCTACTGGAAGTATGGAATGGAACTGTACTTATGGAGGAGAGAATGCTGATGGAGCTTTTTCTTTAATTCAAACTTCTAATATTTCATACGTAATTCTTGGATCATCAACCACTGAACCTGTAGAATTGTTCACCCTAAATAATAATGAATTTTGGCTATTAAAAATCAAAGATCCTTCCAGTATTGATAAAACCACATCCAATCTTGCAGCACCTTTAATTCTTAGTATCTTGATGCTAATATTCTATAAACTAAAGAATAAAAAAAAAGAAGGATTTAGATTATTGAATTACTTTTCTTCTTCTTTTTAGAGTTGCATATGCAACAATCAATATCGAAGAAATTACTCCAAAAATACCCCATGGTCCATCTGCAAAGAAAGATGCTCCTTCTATTTTGACAGCACTAAAGGTGAATATCAATTCATTATTTTCTTCAACCACTTCATCTATCTCCGAATCGGTATCTACAGTAACTGTCCATGTAAAAGTTCCTTTTTCAGGAGGTTTCCATTCGATCTCAAATAGAGTTTTTTCACCAACAACTAAAGCAGGGACAGTAAGATCCCACGAGTTTCCATCTGATACTTCAACTTTAGCTTTTGTCTCTTGAGTTATTGCTACTTCTCCATTATTTGCAATAGTTATGTTGACTTTCTGTGTATCTTTCCAATGAATATCCAGTTCTAAAGGTAGATTTTCACATCTAAGATCTGGTTTCTCTTGTTTATTTATAGTATATTGATCGATCAAAGAATAATCCTCTCTAAATCCACGAACATCAAACTGATTTTCATAAAGATTGAAATAGATGAAATTGTGAGTAGACTCTGCATATACTGACTCATTCAATTTATACGCTGGAAAAACTTTATTCAACCAAGAACCAGCACCTCCAGAAATAACATAAGTTATGTTGTTCTTATATAATCTCTCATAAGCATGCTCATGCCCTGTTAATACTAAATCTACTTGAAATTGTTCAAAAATAGGAACAAAACTTGCGTTAATTTCTTTATACCAACTCTCAACTTCCCAATGTCTTGGAAAAGAAGAGAAGGGAGGTCGGTGCATCATTACAACGTTCCATTCATATTCTTGATGAGTAGTTAGATCATCAACTAGCCAATTTACTTGTTCAGTGTAATTTTCATCAAAGCCTTCCCAGTATGTGTGGAGAACTGAAATATGTACTGGACCATAATCAAAAGAATAATATTCCTCCTTTCCAGGCAATGCAAACATTCTGTAATAATTGGAACTGTTCTTTTCATGATTACCCATTGTGGTCATAAAAGGAATATGAGTAGTAAGAGGAGCATTATCTGCAAACCATTTGAGCCATTGTGGCGTTTCTCTTGCTAATTCTACAAAATCACCATTGTATAAGATATAATCGATATCCTGTATACTATTCACAATATTTACCATCATTTTTCGATTGGGACTAGCTTCTTGTGCATCTCCTAATCCAATAAAAGATGTATGCTTCCCATTTGTACCAGTTTTGAAAGTATTATCACTACTCCAGAGTTCACCGTTGCCTACTCTATAATGGTAGATTGTATCAGCTACTAAACCTGTTAACTCCACAAAATGCCAAATTCCAACATCACCTGAAGCTTCATCTGAATAACTAGCGTCTAGTCCATATTCAACAATAGAAGCAGTTTCTTCAGCAGTATTCCAAGCTACAGTCATTGTCGTTGTTGTTTCATGTTGCCATGATAGATGAATATATCTGGGAGTAAAATCATCTGCATATACTTCAAAGGTTAAGAGTGTTAAGGGAGAAATTATTAGGAAGGTTATTATCATAAAAAAATAAAGTTTCTTTGTTTTCATTAATTATACGAAAAACTTAATAGTTCTTAAGATTTGTTGAAAACCAGCAATTGCAAAGCCCTAAAATAAATAATTTAATGATAGAAGCAATGGATCAATGATACTTCCTTTAATATCACTAACTTCGTCTAGACATACTTGCTGCTGCGAGTTTCCTTCTCAATCTTCTGTCAGTTACGGTTTTATTTAATTTTCTTAAACCCCAGGATAATAAACCAAATACTAAGGCAAAGAATCCAACTGTGATGAAAACACTGAAAATTGAAGGAATGAATATTGGAGCCATTTGTTCTACACCTACTTGAAATGAAGCTAATACATTTTTAAACTTTAGGTTTGATATTTAAATACTAAGAATATGATATCAAATCCTTTGATTCGTGTATTTCGAATTCCTTTGTTGTTTTGTCAGAAGTTAGAATCAATCTTCCTGCTTCATTTATTCCTTCACAGATATACTTCTCTTTGTTGCTTAAAACTACGGTTTTCATATATTGAATGCAGTTTTGATTGAATTGAACTACTAGATGTTGATATTTTCTGTTAAGAGTCATTGTTGAACTTTCAAGTATCTGAATCTTTAGATTATCTACTATCTTATGGATATTCGATTCTTTCTTTATAATATCTATAAGGCTAATTGAATTCTCTTGTAAGTAGTCTGGAAATCTTTCTGTTCTATTATTCACATTAATTCCTATACCTATAATCATGAAATCCTGGGTACTTGAGATATATTCGATGAGCAATCCAGCAAGTTTTTTCCCTTCATAATGAATATCATTTGGCCATTTGATTTTGATTCTAATATCAAATAGTTTTGTCAAGCAAGTGACTATCGCTAAAGCAGTTGAATAGTGAAACATTGCTATTGCTTCTTTCGCTAATGAATCTTTCATAGGTAAAGCGAAACTTGCATACAGCCCCCCCTTTGGAGAAAACCAAGTATTTTCTTCTCTCCCTCTCCCTTGGGTTTGTTCTTTTGCTAGAATCACAAATGGTTCTTTAGCACCTTCCATGATATGTTTGAGAGCAACATCCATAGTAGATATAACAGTATCATAAATTATCGTTTTCATTTGTGCAACTCTGAACGTATCTAAACCGCTGAAAAAACGGTCAAATATAAAGCTTTTTTCATTTTATGAACATAAAAAGAGATGCTTCTTTTTATTCTAGTGAATAAGACTTAATCTTAATGCATCAGAATCATAGATCTACTAGTAATATTAAAGAAAATAAGAAGTCAAAAGAGCTCAATAATCTAAGAGGTAAAAGTAAACAAGGAGGAGGAAAGAAAAGGATTCAACAACAACATGAAAAGGGTAAGTTGACAGCTCGAGAGAGAATTGAATTGCTTGTTGATGAGGGAACTTTTGTAGAAATTGATGAATTCGTTACTCATCAAAGCAGTAAGTTCGACATGGCGGAAAACAAACCCTTGGGGGATGGAGTAATAACAGGTTATGCTTCAATATCTGGTAGAACTACTTTTCTCTATAGTCAAGATTTTACTGTTTTTGGTGGAAGTTTAGGGAAAGCTCATGCTGATAAGATTTGCAAAGTATTAGATTTAGCAGTAAAAACTGGAAGTCCTGTGATAGGATTACTTGATTCAGGTGGAGCAAGAATCCAAGAAGGAGTAGACTCTCTTGCTGGTTATGGGAATATATTTTACAGAAATACTCTGTCATCAGGAATTATTCCCCAAATATCAATAATTCTAGGACCTTGTGCAGGGGGTGCAGTTTACTCACCAGCATTAACTGATTTTATACTCATGAGTAGATCTAATGCTTTCATGTTTGTGACCGGTCCTGAAGTAGTTAAAGCAGTAACTGGTGAAGAAGTTTCTTTTTATGATTTAGGGGGGAGTGAAGTACATGGTTCTTTAACAGGCATTTCTCACTTAGTAGGTGATACTGAGGAAGAGACTATTGATTTAGCTAAGAAGCTGTTATCTTATCTACCTCAAAACAATCTTGATGATCCTCCAATTAGATTTGATGATGTTATTGAAAATGATCAATCAGATTTAGCTGAAATTATTCCATCAGCAGAAAATGAACCATATGATATGAAACGAATAATCGAGATCTTAACAGATGCTGATAGCTTTTTCGAACTGCAGGAAGAATGGGCAAAGAATATTATTATTGGATTTGCTAGATTGGGTGGAAGCACAGTTGGTATTATAGCAAATCAACCCTTATACCTAAGTGGTGCTATTGATTACCACGCATCAGATAAAGCATCAAGATTAATCCGATTTTGTGATTCATTCAATATCCCCATATTAACATTTGTTGATGTTCCGGGATTTATGCCTGGGATTAAGCAAGAACATGAAGGTATAATCAGACATGGAGCTAAATTACTGTATGCATATTCTGAAGCTTCTGTTCCAAAGATATCACTCATTGTAAGAAAAGCATATGGTGGAGCCTATATTGTTATGAGTTCCAAGCATTTAGGAACAGATATTAACTTAGCTTGGCCATCAGCTGAAATAGCAGTAATGGGATCAGAAGCTGCTGTGAAAATCCTTTATAGGAAGAAATTGCAGGAAGAAAACGAACCTGAAAAGGTGTTAGCTGATTTTGCAAAGAAATTCAAGGATGAATTTGCTAATCCGTACCAAGCTGCCGAGAAAGGATATATTGATAAAGTGATTCATCCGGAAGAAACAAGAAGGGAGATTATTTTTGCTCTTCACCTTCTCCAAAATAAGAGGGAGCAAACACCTAGAAGAAAACATGGGATCTCACCCGTTTGAGGTAAATAAAATGAAGAATAAAGAAAAATTAAAAGAATTTCTTAAAAGAAAATATCCTATATGGGGTTATTCCCCAAAGGGAATTAGTGATCCTACCTTATCTATTGAGCTTTCAAAACTTAATGGAATTGGATTGATTGATTTAGAAGGTTTAACAAAATCTCAAAGTAAAGAAATGATCCTCAAGTGCTTAACAGAATTGGATTCTTCAAAGCTGTGGGGAGTAAGAGTAAAGGATGAAAACCAATTCCTTTGGTTAGAAGAATTTGACTTTATTCCTATTATTATCGTTGCATTTGATTTGAAGAAGAAAGTATCTTCATCCTTTACAACAGATTGTGAATTATTGATAGCTGAAGTTAGTGATTTTGAACAAGCGCTCGAGAAATCTGATTGGGCTGATATGTTTCTAGTAAAAGGCTTTGAAAGCGGGGGGCTGATTGGGGAAAAATCTTCATTTATTCTTATACAACAATTCAATGAATCAGGTTTTCCTTTTGTGATTCAAGGTGGATTAGGTGTTTACAATATCATTAGTTCTATTGTTGGAGGAGCTTTAGGTGCAGTTTTAGAAGGTCAACTCTTTTTGCTTCCAGAATGTCCACTAAGTAATGAAGTCAAAGAATATATTTCTTCCTTAGAGGAAAATGATACTTATATTATAGGTGAGAGTTTTGATACGAAATATAGATTGGCAGGAAAGATTGCAAATCAATCAATAAGAGAGGCAAAGAAACTTGAGAAAGCAACACCTATCCTCGAGAAGAATCACTTCCAAAAAATAACAAAACAAATCATTGGTGATACCTCTTTCTTCAATGAAGAAGAGATTAAACATGCTCCTTTACCTGCAGGAATAGGAATAACTTTTGCAAATTTCATTCGTGATGAATTCAGAGATTTGAAAACCTTTCTAGCAAGTTTAACACCTTTAATAACAAAGCAAATTGAAGGTGTTTCCAAAGAGTGGCCATTTAGAAAAAATAGTGAGTTTGCAAAGAATCTAGGAATTGAATTTCCAATAATTCAAGGACCAATGGCAAACATATCTGATAATGCTGATTTCGCTAGATTAGTGGCTGAAAAAGGAGCTTTACCTATTCTTGGCTTAGGAGGTTTACTGAAAGATGAAACAGAAGAACTGTTTTCTCAAATGAGTAAAAAAATGCCTTCAGGTAAGATGTATGGTGGAGGAATCATTGGGTTAGAGGTAATGAAAGAGAGAAGAGAAGATCACATAACTTTGCTTCAAAAATATAAAACCCCAATTTGTTTACTAGCTGCAGGCACAGTTCAGTTAGCTTCAAGAATTAAAAATCTAGGTTTTACAACCTTTCTACATACACCAGCACTTTCGTTGTTTAAGGATGCACTCAAAAACAACATTGAATATTTAATCTTAGAAGGAAGCGAAGCTGGAGGTCATATAGGTACTCAAACATCGTTCACATTATGGGAGAGAATCTTACAATATCTAACAAGAACAAGAACTGAGACTAAAGGCAAAGTGAACATAATCTTTGCTGGGGGTATAAGTGATGAAATCGGTTCAGCAATGCTTGCAGTGATGATAGGTTCTCATCTTGATATAGTATCACCTGCAATTCAAATGGGGACAGCTTATCTCTTTACTGAGGAAATAGTAAATTCAAAAGCTCTCACACAAAAGTATCAAGAAAAAATAATGGATAATTTTAGTACTAAAGTTATAGGAACAACTGTTAATACAAGAGCAAGAGTTATTACAACTGAATTTGTGCATTCCACACTTAAGAAGGAGTTTGAAAGAGTAAAAGAAGGAACGCCAATTACAGAAAGAAAAGAAGCATATGAAAAAGACAATCTAGGTGCTCTGAGGATTGCAACAAAAGCAGAAATTTGGAACAATGATCATGTCCCTGGAGGAGATACAACCCAATTTGTACATGTCACACCTAAACAACAGGAGAAATTAGGATGTTTCATGACAGGAGAAATTGCAGGTCTAAAGAGAAATATTATCAGAATTGAAAATTTACATTATGATATCATTGTCGCTGGCAAACGACTTTTCCTCTCCTTTTTACCGGAACTAGAAGCAAAATTAGATGCTTTAGTTTTTGAAGAAGATATTCCTGTAACTACTAACTTACTTGAGATTAAAGACAGGGTTGCTATTGTTGGTTTAGGATGCATTTTTCCAGACTCTCCAAATATAGAAGCTTACTGGCAGAATATTGTTCAGAAACTCAATTCAATCACAGTTGTTCCAGAAGAAAGATGGGAATCCGACCTATATTATGATCCTGATCCAAAAGCAGTTGATAAAACTTATTCGAAAATAGGTGCATTTGTCAAAGATTATGAGTTCAATTCTATTGGGTATCGGATACCTCCAACAATAGCATCAAAAATGGATGCTGTACAAAAATGGTCTTTAGATGCTGCAAAAGAAGCATTGGAGGATGCTGGCATTCCGACAGATGGAAAAGTTCGTTTACCAATTGCAGTTATTGTTGGAAATGCAGTAGGTGGCGAAAACCAACGTGCTACCAACCGAAGAATCTTTATCCCAGAAGTATTAAAGGAAATTAGACAGAACCAGATTTTCAATCAATTAGCAAAAAATGAACAAGAGACATTTATTAAACAAATAAGAGAATCTTACTCAAGAAAATTCAAAGCAATAACTGAAGATACTATGCCTGGGGAATTGTCTAATGTAATAGCTGGAAGGATAGCTAATGTGTTCAATTTTACAGGAAAATCAATGACCACAGATGCTGCTTGTGCTTCTAGTGTTGCTTCACTTGATACTGCTATTAAAGCGCTGATTACATATGATTTCGATGTTGCTCTTGTAGGTGGGGCAGATAGATCAATGGATCCGACTTCTTTCGTTAAATTCAGTAAAATTGGTGCTTTGTCAGCAACCGGTTCTCGTCCTTTTGATGAGAAAGCAGATGGATTTGTTATGGGAGAAGGAGCTGGATTTCTTGTGTTGAAGAGATTGGAAGATGCAATTAAAGATGGTAATAAAATTTACACTGTTATCTCTGCTATTGGTGCTTCTTCAGACGGTAAAGGGAAAGGGATAACCGCACCAAATCCTGAAGGACAGAAGCAAGCAATCTTAATGGCTTTGAACAAAGCAAAATTACAATCAGAGGAAATTCAGTATATTGAAACTCATGGTACATCAACAATAGTTGGTGATGCTGTAGAACTTAAGGTTCTAGAAGAAATCTTCAAGAGTGATATAAGAAAAGAAAAAATAGCGGTTGGTTCCATAAAAAGCCAAATAGGCCATTTAAAGAGTGCTGCAGGTATGGCTGCTCTAATTAAAACCTCTCTTGCAATTTATAATAAAATACTACCTCCCTCGATAAACGTTGAAACTCCTAATCCAAATATTGAATGGAAGATCTCTCCTCTATTTGTAAATACTGAACCAACTGATTGGAAAGTTAATGTAAATGAAATTAGAAGAGCAGGAGTTTCATCCTTTGGTTTCGGAGGTACTAATTATCATGCAATCCTGGAAGAGTTCGATCCAGTAAAAGTTGAATATTCTCATACTGCAAAAATCTCTCTACTTCAGTCATTTGAAGCTACTCCTGCGATTACTCAAGTTCAAGAAGCTATTGATGAAAATCCAATATGCTTTATGTTCACAGGACAAGGGAGTCAATACCTTGGAATGTTAAAGAGGTTATATGAGACATCAAAAACAGTTGCAGACACCTTCGAAGAAGCAGAAAAAATCTGGTTCCAACACTGTAGTTTCAGTATGAAAGATATTGTTTTTGGTTCAGAAGGACTAACTCAAGAAGCAAATTCACAGCGACTAACTGATACTAAATTTACTCAACCTGCTTTGTTTGTGGTTGATATAGCCTTATTTAGATATATGAAAGAACAAGGTATTACGCCATCATATGTAGCAGGTCATAGTTTAGGGGAATATTCAGCTCTTGTAGCAGCAGGTGTATTGTCGTTCAGTGATGGACTGAAAGCTGTTATAGCAAGAGGTCGATCAATGAGTGATGCTACTAAAGAAACTGAAGGAGCAATGGCTGCAGTATTAGCACCAACTGAACAAGTGGAGAAACTAGTTAATTCAATTAAAGATGAATATGTTATTGTTGCAAATTACAATTCAACAGGTCAAACAGTTGTTTCTGGCAGTATTGAGGGAATAGACAAGATAATACAAAAAGCCTCGAAGATGGAAATAACAGCTAAAAAACTTAGGGTATCTACAGCTTTCCATTCGAAGATTGTAAAGAGCGTAGAAGCTGTTATGAGAAAAGTTCTTTCTGATATGACATTCAATCCTCCAAAAATGAACGCATATAGTAATGTAACAGGTAAGAAATATCCTTCCCAACCTGATTTAATTCAGAATCTACTGATAGAACAGATTTGTTCTTCTGTACAATGGGTTGAAGAGATTAACAATATCTATAATGACGGAGCAAGAATATTTGTTGAAGTAGGACCAAAAAAGGCTCTCTTTTATTTTGCAAAAGATATTCTGAAATCAAAGAAGGATATTCAAGTTATGAATACTCTTTCACCAAAAGAAAAAGAAGATGAAAAAATAGCTCAAACTGTAGACAAGATAAAGGAAATCGTTCATAGTAGCAAAATAGAAAAAACAGAAACTGCAGTAGTTTCTGTACCTAGAAGAGAAATCATGCCACCATCTACAGACATGGACTTCAATCAATATCTATTAAGAAATAAAGAACATCTTCATGATTTTCTTAAACAAGGTTATGAACTCTATTCAACATTTATGAAAGATGAGAAGGAAACTATAAGTTATCCTACATCGCAATTAGTAACAAGCTCCATAGGTGTTACTGGTGTCGGAATAGGGATTCCTGGAAAAAGCAGAAATGTATTTGATGACAAAAATA
>JAGLTB010000201.1 GCA_023270155.1 Candidatus Heimdallarchaeota archaeon
GAAAATGAATGTAGTAGCAATTAATAGCAGTCCAATTGGTGATAAAGGACATACAGCAATGATCTTAACTCCATTTTTGGAGGGTATGAAGGATTCAGGAGCAAAGGTAAGTCTTTATCTCACAAAGGATCTAAAAATCAATCCTTGTTGTGGACAATTTACTTGTTCAATCAATAATATTGATTGTTTTCAGAAGGATGATATGGAAGCTATACACCCAAAATTACTTGAAGCAAATATCTGGATTTTTGCAACACCTCTTTACCTATCAACAATTAATGGGCCGATGAAGACATTTATGGATAGAATGTTAATTCCGTGGGGAGAACCATTTGTTACCCTTCAAGATGGACGATCTCATCATCCCATGCGAAGGAAACATGAAAATGGAAAAGTACTTCTTGTTTCTAGTTGTGCGTATTGGGAATTAGAGAATTTTAATTTTCTTTTGGATTATATGAAAGAATTTTGCTTTCACGCTGAACGCGAATTTTTAGGTTCAATCCTCAGACCACATGCGCCAATAATAAAGCATATGCAAGGACAAGAAGAAAAACTAGAAAAAATCAAAAAAGCAGCATATGAATCTGGAAAACAGGTAATTATTGAAGGAAAATTAGATACAAAGTTATTAGAAACTATTAGTCAACCATTAATACCAATAGAAAATTACGTTCGAACTTGAGATTTCTTAAATTGGATATCATTCATAGTCTAATGGGAAATAACCTTCTGTGTTGGCTTTCTTGGAACAACCTGTCCAGTTCCTGCTTTTGCAATTATCTTGCCATCTTCGTAAACAACTTGCCCACGTCTAATTGTTATTTTAGGCCAACCTCTGTATGACTCTCCATCATAAATGGAAAATCCTGCTTGGGAGAACATATCTTCATCTCTAATTACTCGTTCTTCTTCTAAATCCCAAAGAACAAGATCTGCATCAGAATCAACTTGTATTGTTCCTTTTCTTGGATAGAGACCGAATAGTTTTGCTACATTGGTTGAAGTCAATTCAACAAACCTTTCCAAAGTGATTTCTCCTGAAAAAACTCCTTTTGTATATAACATTGGTAACATTACTTGGAGCTCGTTTAATCCTGGAACTAATTTATTTATATTGAGTTCTGGATTAAGTTTTTGTTCTCGAGTATGAGGAGCATGATCGGTAGCGATTGTATTAATCGAACCTTTTTTCACTCCTTCCCAAAGTGCTTCTACATCTGATTTTTCCCTAAGTGGTGGTTGACATACAAACATTGCTCCTTCAGGTTCTAAATATTTCTCGCGTGTGAAATAGAGGAATAAAGGACGACCTTCTACAAATACAGGTAATTTCTGATTCTGAGCTTTTTCACAAATCTTGAGAGCTCCTTCTGAAGAAAGATGAACAACATAAATTGGTGCTTCTATCGATTTTGCGATATTTACTGCTTTTTGTGTAGCAACCGTTTCTGATTCCACAGGTCTACTATCAGCATAATATCTTAATGATTCCTTGCCATCTTCAGTCATCTTTTTGCAAGTTGCTTTAATAATCTCGTTATCCTCGCAATGTATCATTGAAATCATTCCGTTATCCTTTGCAGATTGAATTGCTTTTATGTACATCTCTTCATTAGTGTCATAGTCATCTGTAACCATAAAAATTTTGATAGTGTTGCATCCCTCCTCCATTAGTTTGGGTATTTCATGAATTGTTTCATCTGTTGGAGTGAATATCACTGGATGAATGATAAAATCAGCAATTGCATTTTCGTTGATTGATTTTGTTTCTCTTTCAATAGTCCCTAAAGGGGTTTCTTCTTTATCAGGAACTGAAATACACCCAAGAGTAGTTATACCCCCAGCAAGAGCTGCTTTCGAACCACTCTCAAAATCATCTGACCATCTGAACTCCTCTGAAACATAATCAGGCAATGAAAGATGAACGTGTGGATCTATCCCTCCAGGTAAAATAACCAAACTCTCGGCATTGATCTCTTGTGTTGTTTCAGAACTAGCTTCTAAGTTTTCTGCAATTTCGCTAATTTTCTCATCAACGATTCTAATATCTGCATTAATACGTCCTATTTCTGTTATTATCAAACCATTACGGATTATTAACTCACTCATATGAAGTTACCAATTATAACTTACCTGGTCCCTTTTTTATGATTTCTCTCAGTTCTTCTGTGTTTCCTTGCCAATCACTTACAACTTCAATCCACCAGTTGACCCCAACTTCCTTATACTCCTTTATGATTTCCATATGTTCTTTATCATCCATATTAGTTCCTGATCCAATCTTAACAAAATCATAGGTTTCAGTTATTTCATTGTGTCTGTTCATATATTCAATTATATCCACACAATCATCTGTTGTTATAGTCTCTTCAACTTTCAAAGGAATAACACCATCGAGTCTAGATGCTCTTCTAAATGGTCCTTTGTTTGGCCAAGTTCCAGCTCCCCACAATTTAATCCTTGGTTGTTGTACAGGCTTAGGTAGAAACTTTACATTATCAAGACTATAATACCTGCCCTTATAACTAAATTCTTCTCCTTTCCATAATCCTTCTAAAATTTCAATCTGCTCATTTGCCATTTCAGCTAATTTTTTTGGATCAGTTTCTTCATTCATTATTCGAAGTTCCTCAGGATCACCAAGACCTATTCCTAAAATAAATCTACCATTTGAAAGATGATCAAGTGTGACACACTCTCTTGCAAGTTTCCATGGTCTTCTCCTAGGTACTGCAGTTACAGTTGTCCCAATAATAAGTTTCTTAGTATTAACAGCAGCAGCAGCTAATGTAGTAAAGGGATCAATTATGGGTGGAGAACTGCCTGGATAGAATATGTGATCCCACAGAAAGAAACCATCCCAACCTGCTAATTCAGCTTCTTCGAAAAGACTTACGGTAAGTAGTGGATCTCCAAAGGTATTACCAAAATTTGGTGCATATAAACCGAACTTCATCTTATCACTTTGAATAACCAATTAATTCAATATAAAAAGCTGTTTCTATTTAAAACATGTGTAGGTTAAATGAAAATTTGAAACCCAACTAAAACTTTAAAATTAATTCGGTATTCCCGATATTGTTAATTATGAGCTCTACAATTAGTCCACCCCAATTTTCTTTATGCCATCCTTCTTCCTGCATATTCTTTGGGTCACAATTTGTGAGTACCATTTGTGAGTAACCTATTATAAAAAGGAAAAGCTAATAAAAGTAGGAAAGTGTAATGTCTTCAAGATTTGCAACTAGATTCAGCGATTATATTCCTCCAGCAAATTTAATGCCTTTATTAGTTGCAAACATGTTTGATGCTCTAGCAATCTCAAGCTACTGGATTTTCTTGTCAATTTGGTTAAACGAAGAAATAATCACACCTGAAGCCGGTTTTAATTATCCTTATCTTATGTTAGCTGTCGTACTTTCTATTCCAGCATTTATTTCTATACTTGGCAGTTCTTTATTGAGTAGTTTCTCCGATAAAATTGGACGAAGAAAAGAAATCATGTTTTTTGTTAGAATCCTATTAATGGTGCAATGTATTTTGCTTATCTTCTTTAATAATTCTGCCCTTCAAATATTACTCATTTTAGCTACCTTCAGTTTCCATAATGTGTTTTACATCCTGCATAATACATTAAGTACAACAATCTGCCATCCAGACAAAAGAGGTCAGGTTTCTAGCTTTCAATTGTTTTTTGCTAGTCTTGGATGGATGATTGGAAGTAGTGTTTCTGGTGTAATCTATACCAATTTTGGGATGGTTGGAAGTTTAAGTTTTGGAGCTGGTTTTGCTATACTAACAGGTATTACAGTCTTATTTTCTCCTTCAAAACCAAAGGAAGATTATGATGAAGATTCAAAAGTTGAATCAACAATACCTGCTGATTATGATGAATCCAATAATCCAGCAGTAACTGAAGTTAAACTGAAAAGAACAGTAAAGAAAGAAAGAAACTATTGGCAAATACTAACCAGTAGAAGTATAATCATTTTGTTGGTGACGCTTGCTGTTATAGACTTTGGTACGGGACCTTTTAATGTTATGCCGTCAGTTTATTTGAAAGCAGTAGGACTTCCTAACAACTTTATTGCTTTAGCAAATACTATCGCAACGTTCATCGGAATGATTTTTCAGATCTTTATTGGAGTAATACTTGATAGAAAAGGAAGACGACCTGTACTCCTCGTAGCTATGCTTGCTTATCCAATCTTGTTTACCCTAATCTTCGTTTTATCTAATTACTGGATAGCTGTATTTATCCTATACTGTTACCCACTTTATGCTTTAAGAAATCCAACAGCAAATGCTATCATGTCTGATTTAACAAGTACAAAAGAAAGAGCAAGAGGAATGAGCTTGCTTTCTTTTCAAAACACAATTTTCCTCTATTTAGGTTCTTACTT
>JAGLTB010000202.1 GCA_023270155.1 Candidatus Heimdallarchaeota archaeon
TAACTGTAAAAGAAGATGGAAGCTTGAAATCGAGTAAAGATTTATTCTCTGTTAAAAAAGCAAAGCAATACTTTGATCGTTTTGTTGAAGTTCCTTTAGGAATAATGTTTTCCAGATTTCGTGAGCTTTTTACTTCTTTCTAATTATTTTTTCTTTTATTTTTTGAGCTATTAATCGAGAAATGATTGGTGGCACTGATTCTCCAATATGGTTAAAAGTTGAAGAATGAGATCCTCTGAATTCAAAATCATCTGGATAGGTCATCAATCTTGCTTGTTCTCTTGGTGTTAAAGCTCTTGTTTCAGTAGGGTGAATAAATTTTGATTTTCCCATCACAGTAGGAGCTTTTTGGTTACCGTTTAATTTTATCCAATTTTTATGTTCTAATTTTGCTCCTCTAAAAAACACAGCTGCGATCCCTGGTCTTATCTTGTCAGCTTTTTTAGAAACTTGTTGAGGAAAATGTGTAAAAGTATGATTAGGTATATCGTTAGGTTCCGATGGGGAAGGTAAATCCTTTAGTGCTTCTTCAACAGTCATTGATTGCTTTTTTGGAAGAGAGATATGAATGTTTGAAATGAAAACTCTTTTTCTAATGCTTGGGCACCCGTGATTTTCCGCATCTATTACATTGAAGTATACCTTTTCGTATCCTACTTTTTGAAATTCAGCTTTCAAGATATCTTTACCTTCTTGGTTAATCATTGGTACAACATTCTCAATAACGAAAATTTTAGGAGCAAGATCGCCTATCAGTCTTATCGCATGAAATATTAAGTCTCCTTGAGGATCTTCATAAAATCGTGACCATACTGAATCCAATCTATTTGGATTTGCTGCAGAAAATGGTTCACATGGAGGGGATGCAATTATAACATCGGGTGATTCTTCTAATGTATCTAATATTTCCAAGGAGTGTATCTTCCTAATGTCCTCAAGTATAACAGTAGATTGGGGAAAGTTCCAACTATATGTTTCTGCAGGTTCTTTATCTATTTCAATTGCCATTAAATCATTGAAACCTTCCTGAACAAAACCTAGACTAAAACCTCCTGCACCTGAAAATAGATCTACAAAAGTTAATTTTGAGGAATTATTGGAATTAATCGTCATCTTCCACACATAATCTGAGGAGTTGGTGGGCGAGGCAGTAATCGAAACTGCGATCTTTTCCGTGTGAGGGAAACGTTATACCACTAAACCACTCACCCGTTTGAGTTTTCAAAAGGTAGTAAGTATTTATTTTTTCTGTTTGTTAATTTAAGAAGTAAAAGATAGTACCCCTGAGGTTAACGCTTGGTGTCATTTTTAGGGAATATCCCACATCTACCAGTTGAGCTCCTCAGGAGCACGTGTTGACTACCAGGGTTGACTATACTTCACAGTTTAGAGTGTCACACTCTACTCCATATGAGCCCGTATGGTAGCCTTTTGCCTTTTTTTTGCTCCTTCTTTCATCGATTGCTATCGCATACTCGAGAAGGTCCTCGATAAAAGGCATGATAAAATAGTTCTTTAGTATCTTGAACTTTTTTGTCTTCCACATGAATTAT
>JAGLTB010000203.1 GCA_023270155.1 Candidatus Heimdallarchaeota archaeon
ATACATTCAATTTTGGCTATGTTTAATGTTGATGGTGCATACGTGAACCCAAAAGATGTTTTCAACAAAGACGCTGCATTAGAATTTCTAAAAGATAAGAAGAAGTTTGTGAAAAAAGCTCAAGGAATCAGTAAGAAGTACGCAAACTCTTACTGGAAATGAAACCTATAAAAGAAGCTTCTACCAAA
Source organism: Candidatus Heimdallarchaeota archaeon (assembly GCA_023270155.1). Classification (GTDB taxonomy): domain Archaea; phylum Asgardarchaeota; class Heimdallarchaeia; order Heimdallarchaeales; family Heimdallarchaeaceae; genus UBA460. Next base: position 189 of record JAGLTB010000203.1, read on the forward strand.
GGAGTAATGAAAATGCATAACGATGAAGATAACATTCCTGAGCAATACAAGGAATTACTAAAAAAGATTGAAGCAATTGAGAAGGTTTTAGGTCTTTCAGCGATAGATAAAATAGTTGAAGATATGGAAACTGAGAGTGAAATAGTAGTATCTGATGAGGATTTATTAATTACTCCTAGACCAGAAATAGCAATAAAACCTAAGGCTTATTTCAAATTAGCTAAGCACGCTCTAACATATGCAAATTCGAATATACCTAAGAGAGAGTGGGTTGAAATTATAGGACTATTAACAGGACAAATGATAAAGGAAGGAACACCTTTAGAACAAGTTATTGTTGATGACTACTGGCCTGTTGATCAAGGTGATGCGATAAGTGTTGAAATTGTGGATCAGAAAGTATTTACAGAAATCTTTCATAAGAAAGAATCCAACCAGTTTATAATCGGATGGGCTCATTCACACCCCAGTTTTACACCTTTCTTGAGTGATGATGATTTTAGAACACATCTTAGGTATCAAACATTCTGGAACAAATCAATAGCACTAGTGATTGATCCTCTAATGATTTCTAGAGATGATTATGGTTTAGGGGCTTTTAGAATAGACGATGATAAACAATCCTACTATAAATTGTCCATTGAAGTTGAAGGCTTGAGTACTCAAGCTAGCTTTGAATCTATTGATTTGTTTATGAAGAATGAAGTAGAGAATGATTAGTCTATTGAGCATACAAGGTTGGTAAAAAATTGGATTTGAATAATGTTAAAACCTACATAGCTATAGCAATTATTGGTAGTGTAGTCGGTTTTCTATATCTGATAATTCAAAGAGATCTCTCAAGAACACTTATCTTCTTCTATATTACTTTGTATATCATTGCTTCTTTAAGGTACATACTTGAGAGAAGACATTACAAAAAGCATAAAGCAGTAACTGCTAGTACACAATTCTTGCTTTTACCCTTTAGTGTTTTATTAATGGGGAACTACATCTCTCCTGTAGCTAATTTTGTAAAAATATTCATAATTAACGTAAATCTAGCTAGTGGAGATTCTGTTGAAATGTACTTCAATCTTATCTCTCTTACTATGATACTACCTTTAATAGTCTTATCTGTTCTTTTCAACAATTATTTCTCAGGTAAATGGCCTGCGATGGCTATTAACAGAAAAATTAGAAGAGGACGCGTAATTCCTTTTCTTCTATTTACTTTATTTATCTTTCTTCAGTTACTTGGTTTCTTTATAAATCAAAAAATAGACTTTCTTAGTTTAATCTTCGCAGTAATCTACATAGGGATGGTATTGGGATATTTTATAGTTTTACCTTTACAAGAATCTAGAAAACCTGCAGTTCAAAGAACACCTTCAGTTTCCTCAAGAAGAGCACCTTCAAGAGCATCTACTTCATCAAGTCAAAGTTCAACTGCTCGATCTACTACAACAAGAAGCACTAGTAGAAGTGCTATATCAACTTCATCAGCTAGTAGAAGAAGAACTGCAACTACAGTCAGTGCTACAAGCGCTAAAATAGATCCTGGAAGAGATATTACAGCTACAAAGAAAGTTACTAGATCCACAACAGTTAGAAGAGGAACAAAAAATATCTTTCCAATTGGAAAAGCAACAAAAGATGATCTGAAGTGTATAATCTGCTATATGGATTTTAAGAAATCTGAATCAAGAAAAGTTATTTTATGTCCTCATTGCAAGTATCCAGCTCATGCTGATGAATTCTTTAGCTGGTTTCAGCAATCAAAATTATGTGCAAGATGCAATAAACCAATCTCAACAAAGTATGTCAAATCTCCAGTTTATCGTGTAAGTACAAAAGTTTACATTGAAACTGTGATTGAGAAGCTATAAAAACCATTAAAGCCAAATAATTTAAAAGCAAGGCTTAGTAACAAACTTTTGTAAAATCAAAAAGAACATTGTAGGGTTCAACATGGGAACAATAACACGCTTAACTTGGTCTTTCTTTCTTTCTTTATCGTTAGTAGGTGTCTCTATCTACTATTTTATTGAAGGGGACAATCAAATGGGGCGTCTGTTTGTTTTCTTGGCTATTTTTGCTTTCCTATCATTCTTCTATATCTTCAGGAGTATGTACTATCTTAAGCACAAAGCTACATTCAATGAATTCATTTTTGTTTTCGTTTTACCTATGATTCCTGCATTGATTCTTCTTGCTCAAAAGCTGTTTGGGATTGATGCTATGTTTATTCTTTCAACAGGAGAATTAACAACTAGTTTCATTGATTATGAATTTTACATCAATGCAGTAGATTTGATGTTACTTCCCTATTACTTAGCGAGTAATTTTCTACTTTTCAGAACATTCGTCAGATACCCATTTATCAGATTCAGAGGAACAAGCGAAAAAGGTATACCTCCTAAACTATCAGGATTTCTTTTGATGATGCTAATTCCAGCTCTAAATATTATTAGTTCATTGCTTTACTTCAATAATTTATTTCTACTTGTATTTGGAATGATCTATTTTTATCTAGGAACGATAGCTCTTTTTGTTTAGGAAAAAGCTAGGTAATTCGTCTTTGATTTCTATTAATTTGAGAAAACCTTTAAAACTTAAGAATTATTTAGATGCTAAAATCAGGTTGTTATGGAATATGATACCTCGTTGTGTTGTTTGTGGAAGTCGTGAAATAACTACAAAATATTTTTCCTCTAGTTCAAGGAAGTTCTACTGTTCTAAGGAGTGTATGTTAATTGCCAACAGAAAGAGACTACTGTATGTTAGTATTTTTATTATATTTATTACACTTTTTATTGGAATATACTTACTTTACCTTGTTATAAGTATGAACGAGCTATCACTAATCTTCGCTCCTATCTTTGTATTTGGCTTAGGTATTGTTTTCGGTCTCAGACTATTTGTTCAAAGCATAAAAGCTAGAAACTTAGCTGTAGAACGAAATTTTGTGTCTGAAAATATAATCTATTCCTGCATATTTTGCAACCATGAGTATGATAAAAGGATATTTGGTGCACCTACAGAATGTCAAAATTGCGGAAAAGAATCTCCTTTTTGTGATATTTGCTATGAATACATTTTTTCTGGAAAGCCTGTTTACCAAATACAAAACTGTGGGCATATATTCCATAAGTCTGACCTCTTAGATTATCTTGAAAACGAAGAAATCTGCCCCAAATGTAAACAAAAAATCAGTTCAGTTGATTTAGAATTTAAATGAAGGTTTACTAAATCTAGGGTTTCAAAAATTCTACTTGGATTTCTTCTGTTTAGGTTTCTTCTGATCTGGAACTAAGTATTTCATTGGTGTTTTTTGCTTTGGTATCTTCTGTTGTGGTGTTTTTTGTGTAGGGATTTTTATCTTCTTTATTTCTTCTATATCTCTGGTAACTGGTGCTTCTTTCTTTTTCTTTTCTTTCTTTTCTTCTTTTGGAGCTGATCGTGATTCCTTGCTTTTCATTTCAGAGAATTTTTCACTATCGTTTGTAGGAGGACCTTCTTCCTTCTCCTTCTTTTCTTCTCTTGGTGCTGATTTTGATTCTTTACTTTTAAAGTTAGAGAATTTTTCGCTATCATTTGTAGGAGGTGGAGCTTCTTCTTTCACCTTTTTCTTAGGTGGTTCTTTATCTGGAATATACTTGATTGGTTTTCTTTCTTTGAGCTTATCTTGTTTAGGAATCTTCGACTTGGGTATTTTTTGCTTTGGAATTCCTTTACTTCCACTTTTTGATTGGTTGAACTTTTGTTGTGTAGGTCTTTTTTCAGTAATCTTGCTCTTGGGTATTCCTTTATTTCTTCTATCTGCACTCAAATCTTTAATTTTGGACTTTGTGGGACTACTTGTTTCTTTAATTTGCTTCTGCTTTCTTGGTGGAACGATATATTCCTCTCTGATTTTGTGTTTAGGAGGAGTATCCTTAGGTATCTTTGTTTTTGGTATTTTATCAGATGGGATCTTCTGTTTAGGTATCTTTGAGTTAACTCTTTTCTTCTCCTTTTTTCTTGCCAATTGAAACCCACCTTTAAATCAATTTTCTCTCTTAAATTAAGAACCTCTGTACTATTTATCTCTATGTTAATTATATTGTTTCTGTTAGTCCAATAAAGGATTTAACACAATAATAGTTTTTTTTGGAATTTCAAATAAGAAATTTTTAAACATTCGATACTAAAGATATTCTTAAAAGGTAAAAATAGATAGTAAAATGTGATTTATAACAAAAAAGGTTGGTATAAATGAGCGAAGAATTTGAAGAACTATCCTTCGATGAAGAGGAGGAAGAAATTGAAGAAGTAGTTGAAGAAGAAATAGTATCTAAAACACCTTCAACTAAGACTCCAGCTGGAAAGAAAATAAGTGTTTATTTCCAAAGCACTATTGGACCAAGTCCAAAACAAGAAAAACTAGTAGTTGCTACTGATGCACCTATTGATGATATAAAATACACTGTAAGTCAAATATTTGGACTTCCACCAGAAGAATTTCATCTTTCTCATGCAGGAAGAACCTGCGATCCTGGCGATACTTTTGAAGACTATGGTGTTGAAGACGGAGACACTGTATTATTAATACCCGTTTCTACAGCAGGATAAATTTGTTTAATATCTTTTAGAGAGAGAATCTCAATTCTCTTATCTTTTTCTTTATTCCTTATTTCGTTTGTTTCTTTCACTGCCTAAAGGAAATGAATTAAAAACTTTCAAACATAAGAATCTTTAATTTTAGATATAAACATCAATGAGTGTAATCATCATGAATCAGAATACCAAAAAATCAGACAACTCTAACTTCTTCAGCGAAGCTTTAAGCTCAGAAGAAAGAGTAAGATTTGATAGACAATTAAGACTACCAGGGTGGAATCAGAAAGCATTGAAAGATTCTACAGTTCTCATAGTTGGAGTTGGAGGATTAGGAACAGAAGTCGCAAAGAATTTAGCAATGGCAGGAGTAGGAGTTATACACCTAATAGATGTGGACATTATAGAGCACTCGAACCTAAATAGACAAATACTATTCTATGATGCTGAGGAAGGAGAACCTAAGTCTAAGGTAGCGGCTAGAACACTAAAAAAGATTAATCCATTTAGTAAGTATATTTGGCATTATTCAAATCTAGAGGATGTTGATCCAGAGATCTATGCAACAGCTGACTTGTATATAGCAGGTCTTGATTCAGTAACAGCAAGAAATGAATTGATTCGAAGAGCAGTTCATTTCAAGAAACCTATGATAGATGGAGGAACAGCAACATATTATGGTCATGTTTACACTTACTTACCAGATGAGAATTCATGTTTACAATGTGATCCTCAAAGAGAAAGAGAAAGAGAAACACTAGCAGCATGTACTCTTGTAGGTATTCCCAGAAAGAGATCACACTGTCTACTCAAAGGACAACTATTTTTTGAATCAAAACACAATAGACCTCCAGATACAACCGTAGTAGATGAAGTGAAAATAGCTTTAGATTACGCTAATAATCTAGTAAAGGAACATTTTCCAGATTCTGGGCTATTCACTCTAGATGAAGCAGTAAAAATGATCGATCAACATGATCCAACAGTTATTTCAATTAATGCTGTGATAGCTTCAATTCAAACACAAGAAGCATTGAAATTGTTACATCACATTAAGGGAATAAAGTTGGGAACAGTGAATCCTGAGTATCTTATTTACAATGGGTTGGTAGGGAAATTCTTCTATATTGAAAAACCACCAAACAAAGAGTGCCATCTCTGCGGTTCGAATGCTCCGATTATAGAAACAATAGAATTACCTGAAACTTCTACTTTAGATATGATTTTACCAATAATAAAGAATAGAGGTTATACCTTTGATCCTGAATTACTTCCTAGTTTCTGGCTGATGGATAGAAAGGAAATGAAAGAAGCGAAAAAGGGATTTACACTAAAAGAACAAAAAATTAGAAATTACGAGACTGTTTTTATGACTGGACTCTCTAAAAACAATGAAGAGAAAGATGTATATTTACAAATTCTGATAAAAGGCAAATAATCGCTTACTGTTCTTATTAAATGAGAAGACTGTCTCAAAAAAAGAGAAAAGTTAATAAATGTTTTAACATGAACATCATGTTGATGGATGGATATTAATCATAGAAAGTATGAAACATCCTTAAAGAATTTTATGAAAAACTTGGGAAAGGTGTCGATTAAATGTCTAGAGGGTATCCAGTAAAGATAACAATTGTTCGGAAATTTAGCTCAGAAGAAGTATTTGGGCATGAGCATTACTCCCCAGATGGTAGAAAATCAACTATATGCCCCCATTTTAAAGAGGATGAGGAAATAATTATCGATCATGCATATATAGACTTGCCAACTGATTGGCCTTGTTCGTGGGCATGGATGGATTTATGGAAAGATTTGTCAGTGTTATCCCTAGGCGGAGATTTTACTCATACTGAACCTCGAATAACTTATACTACATGTAGAGATGGAACTAAACCTGTAGTTTTCAAATTAGAGCGAATAGAAAAAAAGGAGGATAAAAAATGAAAATAGAGACTCACCAATGTGGTAGTTTAACTAAAAGAGGAAACATTACTCCAAGTAAAGTGATTAAGGATAGGATGGAACGAACTGATCTTGTGCTCAAGTTTTTTCACAAATTAAAACCCGAGGAGTTAAGCATGTATGTCTCTCATTTTAAGGACAAATTGCACGAGATTATTGGAGATTACAAATTCGATATTAATGCTTTCGACTGGGATTTCTTGAGAGAAGGAATGGAAATGATACAAAATTTCCAGGATTTAGAGAAAGCGGTTTTTCTATGGATTTGTAAAACACTAAAACTACCTAACAATTACAATTCAGAACAAGGAGAAATAGAATTAATGTACTTCGATTGGATAAAATCAGGAGAAAGGTTGTCATACCATAGAGTAAAGACCTTTGTTGAACTTTATGGTGAAGAAATAGGGACAGAAATATACAAACAAATAATTCCAGATATAATCAAAGAATTGAAGTCAAGATATAAAAGAGAACAACCCGATGATCCAAAATCACAAACCATTCTTGTTTCAAATAAAAGGTCAATTGAATCTTGGTGTAGAATTGGTCTTGTAGATTTCGCATTTTGTATATTTGATGACCATAAGATAGTTTATCGCTTTGACAGCTGTTTAACTCCTGAAGCATTAAAAGATTTCAATGATCCTGATGTAGCTTATCTAGCTTCATGTTATATCGGTGATGCACCAGAGTGGAATAAGGATAAAATCATACATATGCGAAGAACGCAAACTCTTCATCATGAAGACTTTTGTGATGAAATGTATTGGAATAATTTTGTACATCCAAATGCTGAACAACCATCTTTAGAATTTACAAAAAACATTGGAAAAAAAGATGAATAGAAAGGAAGGAGTTAATTAAAATGAAAATAGAAAGTTACAAATGCTTTAGTTTAATCAATAAAGGAAAATTCAAACCCGAAGAATTCATAAAAGCAAGACTTCAAAGAGTTGATTTATTTCTTAAAATCTTCAAATCAATCAAACCTGATGAATTGAACATTTATGTTTCAAATTTAAAAGATAAACTCAGAGAAATTGTTGTTGATTATAATTTTAATGTTGAAGCTTTTAATTGGGATTTAATAAGAGACGAATTGACTATTTTACGAAATTTCCCTGACTTAGAAGGACTAATTTTTCTCTACGTTTGTATGACTGTAGATTTACCTGAAGATTATGTGAATGAACAAGGAGAAATAGAAGCTCCATATTTTGACCTAAGAAAAACAGGAGAAAGAATCTCTTATTATCTAGTAAGAACTTTGGTAGATACTTATGGAAAAGAAGAAGGAACTGAAATCTATAAACAAATAGCTCCAGAAATTATCAGAGAATATAGGGCTAAAGATCAACCAGAAGAACCCAAAGATCCAAAAACTATAACAGTTGCAGAAAACAATAAGAAATATGTAGACGCATGGTGCAGAGTAGGTCTTGCAGATTTTACTTCTTGTTTAATTGATGATTATAAAGTAGTATATCGTTTTGACAGTTGCTTAACTCCAGAAGCTTTAAAAGACTTCAACGACCCAGATATTGCATACTTATGTTCATGTTACATAGCAGATATTCCAGAATTTAACGAAGGTAGAATAGTTCATCTTCGAAGAACTCAAACTCTACATCACGCAAAGTTCTGTGATGAGTTTTATTGGAATAATCATGTCTATCCAGATGCTGAACAACCAGATTTAGAATTTACGAGTAATATAGGTAAAAATTTATGAAAATTAAAATGAGGTAAGAAAATGAAAATCTCTACTTATAATTTTTACAATCAAGAAGCTGAAAGTGAAATTAAACTTGATGAGTTTATAAAAAAGTGCTTTGAAAAAACTGACTCTGTTATTAAGTATTTTAAGGAACTTAAAGCAAATAAATTAGATGAATATTTATCTACTTTCCAAAATAGATTAAAAAGTGAATTAGAAGAATTTCAATATAACATTAACCTCTTTAATCTCGATGAAATTGAAAAGAATCTTAATATACTCAACAATTACCCAAAGATAAAAGAAACAATTCTTAATTTTATCTGTAAGAAATTAGATCTCCCAAAAGATTTAGATACTATAGATAAAAAAATTAATCTTTTATATTTTAATATACGGAAAGCTGAAGGACATCTTTCTTACTGTAGAGTCAAAGCAATTGAGGATTTATTAGGAAAAGAAGAGTGTTCACAAATATACAAGCAAATTGTTGAATTTTTAATCAACGAAATAAAAGAACAAGAATCTAGAGACCAACCAGAAGATCCTAAGAAAGTGACGCGAATTGACTCAAGGAAATTTGTACTTGATCAATATAAGAAACTTGGTGTTGGAAATTTTACACTTGGAATCTATGATGATTATAAGGAAATTTATCGATTCGATAAATGCATTGTGCATGAGGTTCTCAAGGACTTTAATGATCCAGATGTCGCATACCTTAGTTCTTGCTATTTAAGGGATTCACCAAGTAACAATGAAGGCTATATTATTTATATGAGAAAAACACAAACTTTGCATCATTATGAATTCTGTGATGAATTTTATTGGAATAATTATGTTCATCTGGATGCTGAACAACCATCATTAGAGTTTACAAGAAGTATGGGGAAGGATTAGGAGGAACAAGAAATGCAGATTTTTAGAACAGGTAAGTACCAGATTAGTGATCTTGAAATCTTACAAGAAGTGCAACCTTTAGAATATGCAGAGCGAACTATCTTAAAAAGATTGAATTTTTTGATTGGGTTTCTTAAGAAAGAGAAACCCGAGATTTTACAGAATTTTATTTTAAAATTAAATAACAAATTTATCAAGCTCTTAAACAATTCTGTGATTGATACAACTTTTGAGAAAGATGACATAAATGACGATTTCATTCACCTGAAAGTCTATCCAGATTTATTATTTAATGCTTTGAATTATTATCTTCAATTACTTAAAGTTGATACCAAAAAGAATTGGACAAAAGATAAAATCAAAGTAACCAATAAGAACTATATTCAGTCTTTTCTTTATCATAGATATTACAATGCTTTAGTTTTAACCGAAATAATAGAAAGAAATCAAGCTGTTAAATTTTTCAAGGATTATATTGATTCTTATGTCAAATCTATATCATCAGAGTGGAGAAAATACGAGACTCTTGAAGAATTTAGAGAAGCTAGAATCCCTCAGGAGGGTGATCCCCCAAATATTGGGTGGGTTATTGTTCAAGGTGTAATTGAAAAAGGGAAATATCCTCAAAGAAAAGACACCTGTATGTGGGATGATGCAATAAAAGAATTGCCAGATGTAGAACTGAAGTATCTTGCAGCATGCTATGGAGATTTTCAAGGTTATAATAACAGTAACGAGAATTTTATCTTAACAATGAGTCATACAGTTGTCGAAGGCTATCCCTATTGTGATTGTATTGTACATGATATAAGAGTAAACAAAGATCTAACACATCCACCAAAAGAATTTTTTGATAACATGTGGCAATTGAAAGAAGATTGAAATTTGTAAAAAAGAGGTGAAAAAATGGAGTTTGAAGAAATAGGAATTTATAATCCAGATGCTTTGTATGCTTTGCAGGAGATACAACCTCTAGAATTTGCACTGCGTTCACCAATTAAGCGTTTAGATTTTATAATAGGCTTTCTTAAAAAAAAGAAACCAGAAATTGTAGATGCTTATGTTAAAAAGCTTGAAGAAGAATATGGAAAATTGGCAACAAAATCATATGTTGATAAATCTGATTTTGATATAAAGAAAATGATATCGGATTTATCAAATCTAAAGGAGTTTCCTGATTTAGCGAAAAGAAGTTTAAATCTTTTTCTTAACTTACTAGAGATTAAAGATAATACTGACTGGATTAAAGAAAAGACAAAAATCATTCAGAAGAATTATCTTAAATCATTCTTGGGACCGAAATATTACAACGTTGAGAGCTTAGTGAATATAATTGAAAGAGAAGAAGCCGTTCAGTTATACAAGAATTATATTACTGAATTTATGATCGATTACTATAAAGATATGGAAGATAATGTAGATGATCTAGATGTTTTTTGGGAGAAACGCTTCCAAAACTATGAGAAAGATGAATCAGATCACTGGGTTGTCATTCAAAGTAAACCTAACAAAGGTAAACTGATTTACCGAAAAGATGTTTGTCTTTGGATTGATGCTATGGAGGATTTTACTGATACAGAGTTTAAATATCTAGTGTGCTGTTATGGTGATTTTCAAGGAGCTAAAAGAGAAAATAAGTATTTCGTATTAACAATGGATCATACAATTGCAAAAGGCGATCCTTATTGTAGTTGTATTCTACATGATACAAGAATCGATTGGGATTTGACACATCCACCAAAAGAATATTGGGACAACATTTGGCCCCTACAGGAATGGCAAAAAAAAGATTGATGATAAAATGTCACTTGTTCTTATTTCGAACTTGAGGAAAGAATAATCCAAGAGTATTTCTATGAAATAGAGTGTAAATTCCAACAATACCAACTGCTAGTAGAACCATTAACGGAAATGGTATAGCAAATAGACTATGTTGAATCATTAATCTAATTCCTAAATTTAGATAATAAATAGTCAAAACTGAACCTGCAATGTAAATACTGGTTAGAAGAAACCATCCTATCTTTGTCTTATTCTTGAAAAGTAAGTTCACTCCAAAGCTGATTATTGCTAAAACAAGTAATAAAGTTCCCACCCATTTAGAAAATGGACCAAAATCAGGTAAATCATCAATTTCACCATCTGGAAAGTAAGATGATCCTCTTGATACAATAAGTAGAATGATTCCAATTCCTGTTCCTAGAACAGTGAAAATATAGGTTATAATAATAGTAATTTTAGCTTGTGAAGAAAAAGTTTCTGAGTCCTCTGGATAAAAAAATGATAACAAGTTGCTCATTATATTAACTATCATTTGAACATTTATAAGAATTCTATCTATGGAAAAATAAATAAAATTAAGATCTGTTACTTTGCTGGTTTTTCAATCACGATTCTGTTTCTCAATGTAAATTTCAGAGAAGTAAATAGTGCTGCAAATCCTAATGTTCCTGCAATGATAAAGAAAGGCCATAATTGTCTATATTCAAGTAGAGTGAAGTATACAAACAGCATACTAGTACCAATTCCTAAGAACATTGACCATCCCCAGTAAAACAATGAATCTATCCATGATATAGTTGGTTTTTGTAAACCAAAATATACAATAATCGCTAATCCACTCCACAAACCTGTTCCTATAATTGGATATATTTGCCATTCTTCCCAATGGAAAAATAATCCAAATCCTAAAGCAAACATAGCGATTAAAGTTGTGAAAAATAGTATTACAGTCCATAGAGTTAATAAATATAGAGGTTTACGCTGTTTATCCATAAAAGAGAAATGAATTCCTCCTACCCATAATACTAAATGAAAAGTACCCATAACAGGCATAGCTTGAAAATCCTCCCACGCTCCTAGATTGGAATAAGCAAGAGCAATCATACTGATAGTAGTTGCTATAAACAGAAAGAAGAACCAAATTATGATTGTTATTGTTGGTTGAATATACCTTTTTCTAAAAACGAGATAAAAACTCGTCATCAAAACTATGAGAACTACCATTCCGAACGTGGGACTACCAAACCACTCCAGACCAGATAAATCATGCCGAAGAACAAAAACAAATAAAATCCCAATTATACTACCAATTATCCAAGTCCAAATAGTTAAACCAAAAAGGTATTTTCGTTTTTCCTTCATAGAAACCATCAAATTACTCTTTTAGACACTAATAAAGTTTCATGATAAGAATAATGAAAAATCTACAAAGCTATCTTTTTTATTTGCGATATATTCTCAGTACATTCCCTTCAAAAAATTTTATAAAAAAAGAAAAGAAGTCTAAAGAGTTAGTGTAAGAGTAGATAATAATAAACATAAAGTTTGATTGTTACTTACTGAATTGATTGCAGATTTAGACTGTTGTTACGTTTGTTGCTTGAGTTCCTCTATCGGTTTCCTCGATTTCAAACTCAATTTCATCGCCTTCTCTAAGGTCATCAAATTCACCAGAAACTGTTGTGCGGTGGAAAAAGAGATCTTTTTCTTCTCCTTCAACAGTGATGAATCCGTAACCTTTGTCGGAAATGATTCTTTTGATTGTACCTTTCAAATTAATTCCTCCAATTTGTATTGGTTCGAATCTCGTAAGAGATTTCTTAATTAAAAATCGATTATCAGAAATCAGTTAATCTTTCAAGAGTTAAACAAAATCTTCTTATCTTATTTTTAATTGTAATAAAAACTTCATTTATCACCTAATAAAGTATACTATTAATACAAACTAAAAGAAACAGATTACAATTCTTGTAGTAAAACGTAATGGATATTATAGATTATTCTCTGTAATTTTCCATCCTTCTGAGTTTTTTCATAGATTTTTTTCAGATTAACTTCCTTTCCTGTTTTATCTGTCACAGAATATTCTTCCTCTGTTCTTGTGTATTGAAGATCAAATTCCTCTTCAAAGAACATTTTGAGATAGTCAACCTTTCCCTCCTCTAATGCATCTTCAAATTCATCATATGAGAGCCCAAATCCCATTTCTGGAGGGTGAACACCCTGTTTTATGAATTTAAGAACGACATCCTCATGGTTACAAGTAGAGCATTTTAATATGTCAAATAGAGTTTCATAATCTCCATCAAACTTATTTTGGCATTTCTTGCATTGGAACTTCATCGAATACTAATGGTGATACTAATTTAAAAAACTATACAAATCGAATCTCAGTTTTTAGACAAATATACAAATTTCTCCTATATTAGGAGGTTATTACAACACAACTTATTTAAAATTAGGGTACTGTTCCTATATATGAGTGAACGCGAAGCGAAATATTACAGGATGCTAGCTAAGAAGTTTGAAATTACTGAAAAAGTATTTGAAGCAAAAGAAGACTATAATGAATTAGAAGCTGATAAAGCTGATTTTCAGAAAAAACAAGCAAAAGGAAATGCTGAAGTCCAAGAACAACAGCTAAAAATCGTAAAGTTAAGAAATGATGGGAAAGAAGACAAAGCTCTGAAACAAGAAATGAAATTAAAGAAGAAAGAAGCTAATATTGCTCAATTCAAAAGAACAATTCAGGAAATTCAATCGAAAATAGAGAAGAAGAAACTAGATGTTCTGAAAATTGAAGGAGAGCTTCAAAAAGTCGAAACACAGTTAAGAGCAGATTTTGCAGAAAAATTCACACAAATGTAAAATCATTTACTTTCCACTTTTTTATGAACAATAGTAACATATTCTGGTTCATCTTCCTTTTTATCAAGGAGCCATAACCATCTCTTAAAATCTAGAATAAACGATTATGATGTAATTCCTATCTGAGGTAATAAAATAGCTATTCCTACAAAGACATATATTTTAATTTTATCAGTTAACAACTTCTTAAAAAAAAGATGTATGATATTGTTTCAATATCGTACTTTACTAATTATAATTATGCAGGTTTAAGATTAACTGCTTGTTGTCCTCTATCAGTATCTTCAACATCGAATTCTACGGTATCTCCTTCTCTTAAATCACCGAATTCAACAGTTACTCCAGAACTATGGAAAAAGATATCTTTATCTTCATCATCTGTTTGAATGAAACCAAAGTTTCTATCGGAAATGATTCTTTTGATTGTGCCTT
>JAGLTB010000204.1 GCA_023270155.1 Candidatus Heimdallarchaeota archaeon
CAGCTTGGGCAGTATTTATTCATTATTTCTGGTATTTTGACCATTTTCGTCACTCACCATAGTGCTTGGATTAACATTTTTATTTGTTTCCTTTTATGAGCATGATTAAGGAAATATCAAATCTCTCTAATAGCTTGTATGTCTTTTAGTTTTTGCAAAGGTATAACTTGATAGGTTCTATTAGGCATCGTTCGCCTAATACTCAATGGAAGTAATTTAGCTCTCAATTCCATCTCTGCAATTACAAGAGGTGATTTTGCATCAAGATTTTCCATTTGTAAAAGAACTGGAGCTCCCATACTCAGTTGAAGTGCACGAGCACCTACGATTCTAGCTCTTTCAAAACGAGTTATACGATCAGGACCAACCTTCACTGATTTCGATACGATTTCTAATCCTTCCCCACTAGCGTCCTTATCTGTAACAAGCGACATAACTGTTCACCAAAACCTATCTATCGAGATTACAAATTCAGACGCTTATCCCATCTTAAAAATATTTAGTTAGATGGGAAATTAGCGATATAACAAATAAGAAACTTTAATGAAAGTCTTAACTGAGAAAAAAGAATGCTATCGAAATTTTTTTAATACCGACATAAAAGCTGAAAATAATCGGAATTCAAAATGATTGGGCTTTAGAACTGTAAAAGTTCATTTGCATATCTGGAAAAACTTTAAAAAGAAATTAACACCAAATTAAATAGATAAAGCGAAAAGAAAAACAACACTTATAAAACCATTACGAAATGTAAAATAACAAAACGGAATGTCAGCACATGAGCATGTTTGGTTCGTTTTCCTCATGGTTGAGAGCAAAACTAAAAAAAGAGCAGAAGGCCAAAATATTGATATTAGGGCTAGATGCAGCAGGCAAAACAACCTTAACTCGATTTATGAGATTTGGTAGATTTGCTGAAAACCTCACCCCAACCATCGGGCAAAACATAGAGTCGTTTGAATTTGAAGGATGGACTATAACAGCTATTGATGTTGCAGGGCAATCGCATTTTCGTTTTCTGTGGGAAGCACATTATCCTGGATGTAGTGCTGTCATTTTTGTTATTGATGCTGCTGATATTGAACGTCTTCCTGAAGCAAGAGATGTTCTCAAGACACATGTTTTCAATAACCCTTACATGGAAAATGTACCTACACTAATCATGGCTAATAAGCAGGATCTTCCTGGAGCAGTAGAAGCCCCACTATTAATACAAATGCTAGGATTGCATCTTGATTTAAAAGATAGAACATTCGCTGTTTTTGATACAAGCATTCTTCATGGGAAGGGAATTAAAGAAGCATTTACATGGCTTGTAAATGAACTAGATACACATTTGCAATAGTCATTTCAAAACCATTTTTGATTTATTTTGTTTTCTGTACAAATTTAAACTTTGCAAGAAATCCTCCAATATTACTAGTTTCAAGTGGATCTAGGAATATTGATGAATTTTTTAAATCCAATGAGTCTCCTTTAGAGTCTAATATTGGAACTTCTCTAGACTTGAAAACGTTCTTGGACTGAAGAATTCTTATTTCCTCTGGAAAAGCTTGACTCTCATAATATGCTTTCTCTAATATTTTCTTGAAAACTCCTTCATTCTCTAAATAATCCATTGAATGCGTAGTATAAGTTATTGATGCATTTTCGTGTAGACATCTAAAAAGGTAAGTAACTATATCCATCTGCGCTTTCACCATCTCTCTCAGTTTTCCTGCACTAAGATTAGAAGAAAAAACAGGTTTAATTGCAGTTCTTGAATTCTGTAATCCTAGATATACGGAGCTATATTTCACATCTTGTCTCTCTCTTAAAAATGTGAGAAAGGGAACATGTATTACTCTTATTGCCTTGGTTTTTACTCTTTCAATTTGTCTTGTCATAGCTTTAACTTGTAATTCATTCTGTGCTATAATTGTTATCGGAGTTTTGTGATTTGTTAGCTCTGCAATATAACTAGCAACTTCTCCTTTATCACTCGAAGCTACAAGAATGTTATCCATTTTATCCAAATAGAGGGATTTTACTCCAACAGCTTGAACTGGAGTTAGTATATTGAATAAACCCTTCCTGTAAACACTAAGTTCAGTTATGGGAGGGGCATATCCAAGGGAATCAGAAACCTTCACTACTGTCATTTGGGAAAGTGACTGAATTTCTTTACTGTTTACCTCTGCTACTCCTAGTGCTATAATACTCCCTGTATGATCCAATACTTTTACCTTATCTCCTGAAACAAACTTGTCGTTTTTTACTATTGAAGCTGTATGGACATCTTTTCCCAAAGAGATGTTTGAGGAAGATTCGATATCAACTATGACAGAAGGAATTTCAGGATCTTCAATAGAGAAATCTCTCTTCTCTACTTTCACTTCTAGGAAATCCTCAAACAAGTGATGGTTTTTTACATCATACTCCATATCTTCAAAAATCATACGAAGAGAATCTAAATCAATTTTATTTGTATTAACCTGAACCCAAATAGTATCATATGGCTTTCTAAGATTCTCTATAATCTTCAGAGTTTTG
>JAGLTB010000205.1 GCA_023270155.1 Candidatus Heimdallarchaeota archaeon
TTTACATATTTAAGTGTTGATACGTGTCGAGAAAATGTATTGCAAAAAAATAAAAAACAAACTTGAAAAATTCTAATTTTTACGACACAAATCGTGTTGTTTAACTTCAGAAATTTTACTATGAATAACGTCTAGGTTTTTTTTTCTGATAAGATTTCTTTCTCTGCCTTACATTTACTTGTTTTCTATCTATTGTGTAAAGCACAGTATTATTTTTAATTGTATCTTTGTACTGAGGTTTAATTCTTATACTCACATAGGGTTTCTTTACAGGACCAAAAATATCTATGACATCCCCAATATGTTCCATTTTTTCAGACATAACATTAGAACCAATTTTCGGTAATTTTGGAGGATCGATTACAATTGCATTTCCTAAATCAGTATAGTGAGTAATGTGACCTAATTTTCTTATTCGAGATTGATCCAATCATATCCCCTCATGTAGGAGTTTTAATAAAATACACCTAGATTTTTACTTCTTTGAAGTGGATTTCTTCTTTTTAACTGGTGCCTTTTCAACTTTCTTTAATTTTCTTGAAATATTAGCGACTCTTCTTATTAGTTCAGTCTTGCTGGTGATACCTTCAGGATTTACTATTACTCTTCCTTCACTCACCCACCAAGTCTTTGAATACTGTTTATCTTTTTCAACTTCAAAATCTAATTCAAGATGTTTACAAGCGTAAACTATTTTTGATAAAGTACAGTTATCTACTGCTTTGTTTTTTGGTAATTTTCTTCCCTGCTTTCTTGTTAATGATCTATTAAAATATTCAGGATATAAAACAAAATACTTTTTTCTTCGCAGCATGGATCTTCCTTCCATTATTGTCTAGTTATTAGAAAGAACTTATTCCTTTACTTCTTTTTTATCAAGTAAAACGCCATTTAGAACCCCATGCTGTCCCGGTCTGCTTGTGATTTTTGCTTTGCCAGCTTCTGTATCCACTACACACCCCTTTGTAATGATACGTCTTCTTGCATATTCACGATTAGCTTTATTTTCCAGAACATTAAGTATTCTAACTTTCTTTGCTTCACCTGATGATTGATCAAGAATATTAACAAATTCATCTTTCAAGAGTCTGTGCTTGTTGTTACCTCCTCTTGTACGGATGTGTTTGAGCTTTCTCTCACCTATTTGAGTCTCAGCGGGATAGCGTCCCATTTCTCTTTTCTTCTTGGAAGAAGCTCTTCGAATTAATCCGCCAGAGAGTTTCTTTCTTGACCTTTTCATCCATTGGTATGGCATAGTCTCTTCACCTTGGATTTCTTCCATTTTGTTTAAATATAAGAGTTTCCATTCCAAAGTCAGATCTGGGGTAATTTTCCAGATGAATTATCCCTTCAACCAATAAACCTTGCAGTAATAGGAAAAATCTAAAAGTAAATAACACATTTGTATATCTATGAAAAATAAACCAATGGTTCTATTCCTGTTTTTTTTACTCATTCCTTTTGCATTAATTAATTCGATTTCTGCTCAAAATCAGAGAACTAACAATCTAATTCCTAACTTATATTCTAGTATTAGAGATAATGGAGAAGAGGGTATTGGTTTTGTAAGATCTTCAAGTTTAATAAATACTTATTGGAAAAAACCTATGAAAATAGAGGAAGTAAGGGATAAACTGGGAGAATGTAAGAACAGAGCCTTAATTTCGTTTTTCAGTCATGAAGAGAGGGATCAGTTTTACGAGGATCTTTCGGATACTGATATTCATGTTTCTAGAGTATACAAAGCTATACCTGCAATTTCTATAGAGTATTTGGAAGATGCACTAGTTACACTTGATTTTGTATCTTACAGAATTAAATACATCTATCCTTTGGGTTCTTACAGCTATTTTGCACCTCAAAATATTGATATGGATTTGAGTGGGCAAGTCGAGTTATCAGAGTTACGCGAAGCTCTTGAAATTGACGCTTTGCATGAAATGGATTATTCAGGCTATGGAGTGACTGTAGCAGTATTGGACAGTGGGATAACTGCAGTAGAAGATGAAGTACCGTCTTTATACAAATTGAAAAATTATGATGAATTAAAAATCGTTGGTAATGTTCAACCCAGCGCTGCAAGTATGAATGAAGATATTGTGGACTTGAGTGGTCACGGAACTCATATAGCTTCAATTTTAGCTGGAAATGGAAAGTTCATAGAGAATGATGAAGTTGTAGACACAGAAGATTATGGTATAGCTCCTGATGCAAAGATATACAATGTTAAAGTTTTAGACAAAACTGGTTTTGGAGAAGATCAATGGCTTATTGCTGGTTTTGATGAAGCATTACACCCTAGCATTCCAGGAGTGGAAGTTGATATAATTTCTGCAAGTTTGACATCCATTACATTCGATGCTATGTCTGATCCCATACTTGATTTGGTTGCTGAAGCTAATGATCTAGGAATTATAGTTGTTGCATCTGGAGGAAATTATGGGCCTTCTGGATCTTCTATAGGAGCTCCTGCAATTTCTGATTTTGTGATATCTGTTGGTGCAACTCAAAGCTTGGATGATTTAGCAGTTTATACTTCAAAAGGTCTGAATCTCAATTTTTCATCAGGTATTGATATTTTGGCTCCAGGTAATGGTATAGGTGGAACTGATGCAAGCACTGGAGGGAAAGGTTATCGTTCAGGTACTTCTGTCTCAGCTCCTATTGTGAGTGGAGTTTTAGCACTTCTTTTGGAAGCTTTTCCAGATTTAGATTCTCATCATAAATATGAAGCAGCTATATTGGAAACTGCAGTTGATCTGAACAAACCTATTATATCTCAAGGAAATGGTTTGATAGATCCAGCAGAAGCTTATGGTTACCTAGACCTCAACAAAGATTTGGATATGTTCAGTCTAAATCCAAGAAGAATCTCTCCTGAGAACTTATACTATTATGTTTGTGTAGAGGGAGAAAATACACAACTTAGAGCAAAAATAGTTTCCTCTAGTAATCAGAATCTAACTGTTAGTACTTATAGCGCTTCCAATTTCTTCAAGTTCCCATCAACTATTGCAGTAAGTGAAGGTTGGAATCATTTCAATTTCAATATTTCAATCCCTTTGGGAACGAAACTTCTAGATGTCGATGCAACGGTAATCTTTGAAAATGCTGACGATATTGAAATAAGGATGAATATTGACATCCAAACAAGATATCTTGGTGGTAGAGTATTATTTGATGTATCCCATGACAATGATACAGGAGTCAATTCATTTGATGGATCCACTCCAATTGGCACACATACCTATTTAGCTAGAGGATTGAAAGACCGAGGATTTCAAGTTTTAACTCATTCAA
>JAGLTB010000206.1 GCA_023270155.1 Candidatus Heimdallarchaeota archaeon
GGAAGCTATGATTTCTCAAATATAGATATCTTGGTTATTTCAGATCCTGAATTAGGTTATTCATCAGAAGAATTGACAGCTATTTCTAATTTTGTTCAAGATGGTGGATCGCTTCTTTTCTTAGTAAATAGTATTAGATTAGTTGACAGTGGTTTCATCGAAGAAGAACCAATTATTTCTAGCAATTATACTGTTTGTGAACAAGTTCTAGAACTGTTTGATGTTGTAGTATTTGATGGGATGCCTATAGATTATGTGCCCTACATAGCTGAAGTAACAAACCAAGCTGATATGTTAAGTGTAGATGAATTTTTCTTCTGGGGATGGCCTGTTGTTTTTTCACAAGACTCTACTAATGAAAATAATGTGGTTCTAGCAGAAATAGAAACAAAGCAATGGACAGTTCCTCTCAGTGTTGCATTAACCACTGATATTGGAAATGGGAGAGTGATGGTTTTCGGGTCTGGTTATCCTTTTACAGACCTTGGTCTTGCCTTTGACTCATTTGAAAACAGTCCCAGTAGAGCTAATCTAACCACTAGTTACAAAGATCTTTTCTCTTTAGATGATATGAATAACCAATTAGTAAATGATTCGTTTGATTGGTTAATCTCCAAAAATCGACCTATACTCAGTGTTCAATTCATTCCTGAAAAATTCTATACTAAGGACCAGTTTACTCTTCAGATTGCAGTACAGAAAAAAGATACTGCTCCGTATTTTGCTTCGGGTGACGAAATTGAAGGGACTATCATTTATCCAGATCATTCATATGTTCATTTCTCTTTGAGTTTAATGCAACATCCTGAGTTGAGTATTTATGAAGCAGATTTGATGCTACCTTATTATGGACAATACACAATTTTTGTTCCTCTAAAACTTCTGGATCATACATCAACGGATGGAAGAATCGAAATCTTTGGAAATGTCCCCTTATGGAAATACATACCACTGATTAGAAATGTTGCAGCAGGAACAACTGCATTCATTATCATTGCAGTAGTATTAATCCCAACTCTCCGAATAAGGTTTCAAAAAACATCAAAAGAAGAGTAGAACACTTTTTTTCTTTTTTTATTTTTCTTTTTTCTAAATTAACGTTTTTCTGTAAACTAGTGTAAATGACTGTGTAAAGTCTCACACACACGTTTCCGAAAGGTTTAAATAAGTGTGTGATAAATATACACACAGGAGTGTGTGAATAAAATGCACAGACATGGTGTCTCTCGCACATATGAGGAAGACTGCACACACTTTTGAATGTGGTGAAAATGCAAAGAGAAAGATTACCAAAAGGATCATTAGATGTAATCGGGTTATTGGAAGAGAAGGGTGCCTTAACCCAAAAAGAGATTATTGACAGCTTAAAGCAAACAAAACCAAGAGCTGTAAGATACACTGTTCGTCAGCTTTTAGATAGAGCAGTATTAGTTAATAGAGCAAATTTTGAGGATATGAGATCGTCACTTATAGGACTCAATCCAGAGATGGAAATAACGGTTCAAGACTTAATTGCAAGGCAGAAAACAATTCAAGCTGTTACTGCTTAGCAATAATTTTATTTATTTTTCCAAGTTTATAAGACATCAAAATCTTTTTTACTCGTTTCATTTCTATCCTTTTAGGATTAACAATGACAGTTAAAGTGTTCGCCAATGTTGCAGGTTTCTTTGTTTTAGATTCAGAAGACAAAATAATACGTTTTAAACCATATCCTAAGAACCCTGAAGAGATAGCAGGAAGGATTCATAATTTATCAATATACAATATCTCTGAAGAGTTAAACAAGGTATTAATGGAAATTGAAGATGAGCAAATTGAAACAAATAGCACTGCCGTAGTCAATTATGCTCGTGGTTTCGGAAAGAAATGTACTCTGGATGCAAGATCATCCTCTTATCAGATGTTTGTAGAAAAAATCCCCAACTTGCTATTGGAGAGAGAGACTATTCAATCAGAACAGGAGTATAATCAAATAGTCAAGGAAGTAAGTTTATTCTTAACAAAGAAAAGAATAGCACATAGTTCTCAAAGAATCGATAAAAATGTTGTACATGCAATTTTGTCTATGGACGACATAGATAAAACAACCAACCTATTTTCCACTAGAATAAGGGAATGGTATGGTATTCATTTTCCAGAGATACTGAATGAAGTTCAAACACATCAGACTTTATGTAAAATCATTACTGATGTTGGAATCAGAGATAATATCACTGAAGAAACTATCAAAGATTACGGATTCGACAGTGACAAAAGTCAGAAAATTGTAAGACTAGCTAAAAGTTCAATGGGAGCTAGTTTCGAGGAAAAAGATCTATTAGTTATGCAAGAATTTGCTCAAAGAACTCTTGATTTATATGAAGAGAGAGATAAGCTTGAACAATGGATTGAGAGAGAAATCTCAAGAATTGCTCCAAACATGCAATCCATAGTTGGATCTGCGATTGCGGCACGCTTGATTGCTTTAGCAGGTGGTTTGAGAGAACTAGCAATGAAACCGGCTAGTACAGTACAACTTTTGGGAGCAGAAAAAGCACTTTTCAGATCACTTAAGACAGGCGCTAAACCTCCAAAGCATGGAATAATTTATCAAATGCCTGAACTTCATGGTTGTTCTTGGTGGATAAGAGGTAATATTTCTAGAGCTATTGCGGGAAGATTAACAATAGCAGCTAGAGTTGATGCTTTCCAAGG
>JAGLTB010000207.1 GCA_023270155.1 Candidatus Heimdallarchaeota archaeon
ATATAGAAACAATTGTTCCATCACAAGAAGATCAAGAAATTATTAACAAGGTTATATTTGATGAGCTAACTTATCATATACTAACTGCTGAATCAAAGAAGAAATATCAAGATGTAATCGAGAGATTACACGAAAAAGGAGCAGAAGGCGTGATTCTAGGTTGTACGGAAATACCATTACTGATAAAGCAAGAGGATAGTCCTATTCCAGTATTTGATACTACAACTATTCATGCTTTAGCTACACTAAGATATGCACTTAACGATTAAAATCAAATTCATCAATTATTCCTGTTATTTTTTCACCAACATCTACCATTGATTGGATGCTTTCTCTTATACTATTACTTATTAATACATTTGAATCTTCAAAATCAAATTTTTCTGCTTCTTCATCCATGTGGAACCTAAATTTAGTGATGTGGGCAGTAATTTTCTTGCTCATATTTCTTAGATTTTCCATTTTTCCTTCTACTATATCATATTCTTGGTATAAACCCCTAACCATTTCATACATGATTTTACCTAACTTTGATACATCTTTCAAGATATTTACTAGCTCTTTGTATTCTTCTTCTTCTACTCTAAGTTTATTTTCCGTTATCGATACTCTTACTTCCTTCATAGATGAAGTTACAGCGACCAATCTCTCATACAACTCAAATTTGACAATCTCGATTTTTGTATCAACAATTCCTTCTTTTAAAAGCTCAATTAATTCTCCTCTCTTCGCTTTTTCTTCTTCTTCTAGTAAATCAAAAACAGGACTAGCAATTTCTGTTCTTCTTTCTATGTACAATGCTTCAAAATATTTTGATGGTATCAGAGACATTTCAACTAAATTCTTCTCTATTTTTCTATCGATTATTCTTCTTCCTAATAATTCTCTAAACATCACTAAAGCACTCCTCTTAATAAGTAATAAAAGCCAACTGCACACAAACCACTAAATAGTGGTGTCAAAAAGATAAAAATAACAATAGTTCTGACGGATTTAAGATTAATCGTTTTTTTTGAGCCATAACCTGCACCAATAAAACTTGCCACTAAAATCATTGTTCCTGAAACAGGAATTCCTAGCATAGTTGCAACAAGTGTAATCAGAGCTGAGGAGGCTTGAGTAATAAAAGCGGATTCAGGAGTCAACTCTACTACATCATTTCCTAATGATTTGAGCACCCTCCACCCAATTACTATTAATCCTAATCCTAATCCTACACCACCTAATAACATGGGTATTCTTTGATAGAATATTGACGTATCGGAATTTTGAAACAATGGATAAATTGGTGCTATTGCGTTGCTAATATCATTTCCTGCTCTTGAAAAACCAGCAATGACTACCATAATAAGAAGCAATGATCCGGAAATTGCATTTGAGGTTTCCAAACCGCTTAGACCTTTAACTGTTCTTGATAGAATCTTATTCATCAGTTTCATCAGGAGAAATGAACCAATGAATCCTAATATTGGAGATATCGCCCATGTGAAAAAAATGTGTCCCATTCCTTTCCAACTCCAAATAATTGTTTCTCCTCTAGCAATTGTTAAGCCTAATATAGAGCCCACCATCGCTTCGGTTGAAGAGATGGGAAGACCGAAAATTGAAGCTAAAATAAGACAGATAGCCATAGATATAAACACTGAAATGATCAGGACAATTTCATTTGAAATTTGTATTGTTGAAATATCGTTATTAAGAGTATCACTGACTTTTGGTGCGAGTAAGAATGCTCCAAAAACAGCTATAATTGCACCAATAATTACAGCAGATCTGACGGATAAACGCTTAACTCCTACAACTGGAGCAAAGGTTTCATCATTTGTTCCAATAGCAAATGCGAGTATAATTGAAGCTATTACAAGTATTACGAGAACAACATCTACCACCAAATCACCTCGTTTGCATCTTTTTTCTTGACTTACACTATCATTTTCAGCGTTTTTTTCCAGTTAAACTAAATCTCGCTTATTACTATAGATCTTAAAGCATCAGCTGCATCTTCAGCAGAATTAGCAGCCTTTTCTATCTCTCTAATAGCGTGATCAAAAATAACTAAAGAGGCAAAATTGTCGCTTATTTCAGGAAAATCAAAATAATGACTCTTCAATCTAGAGTATAAACCATCTACTTGATGTTCAAGAAAATTAATTTCAGTTGTAAGATCAACTGTTCTCTTTATATCCTTTCTATAAACAGTGAGAGCTTCAATTAATTTTTCAACACACAATTCGATTAATTCACATGCTTTTGAAATATCTTCAAAAATATGCTCGGGTAGTTTTAGATTGTGTAATATTAGAAAGTTATTACTTGCTCTTTTAGCGCATCCTGCAACTTCATCAGCTCTTTTAACAAAAGTAAGTATATCCGATCTAAGTTTAGATTTTAAGCTTCCTTTTGTTAATTCCAACCAGATATCTGCCAGAATCTTATCTGCTGCATTTTCTTCTGCAGTAATATTACCAACTTCTAAATCTAACGAAGCAGTATCATGTTGTTTCCAAGCTTTAACTGCTCTGTTTAGTGTCTGAGTTGCTTGATGGATTTTCGCTAAATGTTGATTCATTTTTTGATGTATTTCTTCTTCATAATCTTTTCTGACAAAATTACTTAATCTCATTTGAACCATCTTCAGTATCTGTGCAATTCATGATTCTACATTTAAAAATATGAGTGTTAATGTAAAGGAAAACGTCCCAAAAAAATTCAAAAATAAATCAAAAAACACCTTTGAGTAAAAAAATAATTGAAAGGATACATCCTTTATCCATACATTGATGTATCAGCGATAGATTCTGGATATTCTTCATCATCAACATCTTTAGATTTTTCTCTAGGTTTGAATTTAGGCTGATACCTATGTTGTCCTCTATCTTTCTCTCTACCATCTTTGCTCAGATAAAGTTTCCTGATTTCTTTATTCACGAAGAGTTCTATCCTTCGAATCATATTCATTTCTTCAGACTCTACTAATGAGATTGCTTTCCCTGCTCTTTCCATTCTAGAGGTTCTCCCAATCCTATGGACATAGTTTTCCACATTACCTACAGGGAGATCGTAATTAAATATATGAGAGACATGAGGAATATCAAGCCCTCTTGCAGCTACATCTGTTGCTATTAGACAATTAATTTTATTCTTTCTGAAGTTCTTCATAGTAATTTCTCTTTGCTTTTGGGACATATCTCCTTGCAGCATGCCAATCCTCAACTGAACTCTTTTAT
>JAGLTB010000208.1 GCA_023270155.1 Candidatus Heimdallarchaeota archaeon
TTAACCAATCATTTTCTAGATAGTCATGCAGGGGGATTTCTGGGTCCTGAAATACGTTTCGCAGGATATGATCTTATAATAATTGAAGGGAAAGCAGAGAAACCAGTTTATGTCACAATTATAGATGATAATGTAGAAATTAAAGAAGCTAAGAATCTCTGGGGGAAGCTGTTCTATGAAACAGAAGATATGATTAGAAAGGATGAAAACGAACCCAAAATGAGAATAATTGCTATAGGTCCAGCAGGAGAAAACTTAGTTACTATTTCATGCCCAACAGCTGATATTCATCACAATCCTGGAAGAGGAGGATTAGGAGCTGTGTTTGGTTCCAAGAATCTTAAAGCTGTTGCTGTTAAAGGCTCTGGTAAACCATCAAATGGTAATCCAGATAAAATAGATAAAGTTCGTAAAGATTTGCTCAAACGAACAAAGGAAGCAAAAGAAGGAGGAGCAGGAATGTTCACTTACGGTACAAGTAATGCTGTAGGTTTTTCTAATGAAATGAGTCAATATCCAACACGAAACTGGCAATCAGGGGAATTCGAAGAGCACGAGAAACTTAGTGGTGTAGACTTGGATGAGAAATATACTGCAATAAAACGTCCTTGTTATAACTGTCCAATAGGTTGTTCGAGTACATTAGATGCATCTGTTTTTGATTGGACTGAGAAGGAAGAAGTAGCACGTCCTGAATATGAAACTATGGCTATGTTTGGAGGAAATGTAGGGATCAGTGACCATGAAACAATAATACGTGCGAACTATTTGTGCAATCAACTAGGGCTAGATACAATCTCAGCTGGAAGTGCTCTAGCTATGGTCATGGAAGCCGTTGAAAAGGGACTTCTTGAAGGAAAAAAATTCAAAGGTGTAAAATTTGGCAATGGAGAAAAAATATTCGAAATGTTGGAAATGATTACTTATAGAAAAGGTTTCGGAGATATCCTTGCGAGAGGAGTAGCTCAAGCAGCTGAACATTGGGGAATCGAGGATTTAGCAATCCATGTGAAAGGTTTACCTTTTGCAGCTTGGGATCCTAGGGGAAGAAGAGGATTAGGATTAAGCTACTCAACTGCAGCTGTGGGAGCTTCGCATCTAAGAGGTTGGCCTCAAACTTCAGAAATTCCAGATAAGAGTGCTGTTGATGTTATAGATTCTTTAATTGAGCAACAGGATTACAAATCTCTCATTGATTGTTTAGTTGTCTGTACCTTTTCATATGTAATAGAAGATGGTTTTACTTTCAAAGATAGACAAAAAATACTATCTGCTCTATGGGATAGAAAAGTTTCTCGAGATGAAATGATGGAAATCGCACAGAGAATTTGGATAACTAAACGTCTGTTCAATATCAACCAATACGAGGATGAAAAACCGATAGACTATGATGTCCTTCCAAAGAGATTCATGAATGAACCCTTACCATCAGGAAGAGCTGAAGGAAGTAAAGCATTCATAAGTGAAGAGGATTACAAAAAATCACTACAATTATTGTATAAGAAGAGAGGATTAGACGAATTTGGAATTCCAACAAAAGAAGAGATAGAAAGATTGGAAATTTAAAGCTAATCTTTTCACATTTATTTTTTAAGTAATCACTTCTAATCTCTTTCTTCTTCTTTTTACTCAGAAAAGATCGAAAATTATACTAGATTTTCCAGAAAATTTTTATTTCTTTCTTGCTTACTATATTTGATTCCGAATATGAGTTATG
Organism: Candidatus Heimdallarchaeota archaeon; assembly: GCA_023270155.1. GTDB lineage: Archaea > Asgardarchaeota > Heimdallarchaeia > Heimdallarchaeales > Heimdallarchaeaceae > UBA460. The sequence goes on from JAGLTB010000208.1 coordinate 1,718, forward strand.
TTTTAATGAAAATACTTGAATCTGCACCTTATCGATATGATAAAGGAATAAAGATTCTCACTCTAGGAAAGATTGACAAAGCATATGACAGACTTATTGAAAATATCAAGAAAGATGACAAGGTTCTAGATATAGGTTGTGGAACTGGAATGTTATCTTTCAGGGCAGTTCTTAAAGAAGCAATTGTTACAGGTATAGATATTAATCCAGAAATGCTTGAAATTGCGAAGAAGAGAATTGATGAATTCGAAGTAAAGGATAAAATAGAATTCCTCGAAATGGGAGTTGCAGAAATAGATCGTTTTGAAAATGATTCTTTTGATATTATAATGAGTGGTCTCTGTTTCTCTGAACTGAGTGAAGATGAAATTACCTTCACATTAAACCAAGTAAGAAGAATATTAAGCAAAGATGGAAAATTTTTACTTGCTGATGAAATAAAAAGTAGATCAATAATTAAGAGAATCATGAATTGGTTACTGAGGATACCACTTGTAATTATAACTTACATTCTTACTCAAACCACTTCTAGGGCTCTAAAGAATATCGAAAAACGAATATCAGAATCTGGTCTAATAATTCAATCTCGCAAATCAAATTTCCTAGATAACTTTGTTGAGATGATTATAATTAAGGAGGATAAAAAATGAGAATTTCATATTACATTTATTATGGATTAGTCACAATTGTAGAGACACTAATGAGAATGTTTCCCTTTCCAGCAAAAACAGGATATCAAAGAGTAGGAAAACCAGATGAAAATTCTCCTGTTTTATTAACGTGTAATTTTCATCTAACAATCTTACGACTGAAAAAAGCTACAAAGGGATTGAGCTATCATCTTTTAGTTGCAAACAGTAAGGGAATCAATGTTTGGTGTGCCGCAACAGGAGATAGTCTCAACAATCACTCAGTAATATCAGTCATAAAAACTAGTGGAATTGAGGACAAAGTAAACCATAAGAAGATAATTTTGCCACAACTAGCTGCACCAGGGGTTGAATCAAAGGTTATACTGAAAAGCGTTGGATGGAAAATTCTTTGGGGACCAGTTGATGCTAAAGATATTCCAGAGTTTTTTGAGTCGAATTTTGAAAAAACTGACGATATGAAACAGGTAGAGTTCAGAATTATTCAAAGAATAGAAATGGCAATCATGTGGATTTTTCTTGCTGCTATGGTAATAATGCCCATTTGGGGACCTTTATACAAACTTGAAGCTGCTTTCTTGTTGGGACAAATTTGCTTAATTTATTTCCTAGCTCTTATTTCTTTTCCAATCTTTGAAAAAATCTTTCAAAAAGAAGTAGAGAAGAAAAAAGCATTTTTCAGTTTAGGAAATCTTGTGGTTTTTCTGATAAATCTAATTTATGCTGCAATTGGTGTGGTTTTGTATGTTATTATCTATCAGAAAGATTATTCACGGATCTTGCTCAGGTGGTGTATAGTATCATTTCTACTAGTTTTACTAGTAAATATGGAGCTCAAAGGTTCCTCACCAACATACAAAAGTGATTCTCATGCCGACAAGCTATATGATATAGAAATAGATTTAGAAAAATGTAAAGGGACAGGAATCTGTGTTGATGTTTGTCCTCGTAATTGCTATGTGTTGGATACGGAAAAGAAGAAAATAACTATGCCACGAAAGAAGTATTGTGTACAATGCGGAGCCTGTATTGTCCAATGTCCATTTGATGCACTATATTTCATGAATCGAAAGGGTGACATTATCAAACCAGAGACAGTAAGAAAGTTTAAACTTAATTTGATGGGAAAAAGAAATTAAAGGAAGCTCTACTTATTTTCTTACTCTTATTTTATTTTATATCGTTGAAAAACAATCTTTATAAGATTTCTAGTTTTTCTTCTTGCATGAATAACAAGCTCCTTAGAATTAATTTAACTAATGAAACATTTAAGGTTGAAGAAATACCTGAATCAGTTGTTTATGATTATATGGGAGGAACAGGTTATATTACATATTATCTTTACAAAGAATTAAGTCCCAAAATTGATCCGCTTTCAGAAGAAAATAAAATCATCATTGCACCCGGTCCTCTTCAAGGGACAAGAGTCCCTATTTCTGGAAGGTATGCGATGGGAACTAAAGGACCGTTAACAAGCTTATATTTGGATAGCAATGCTGGAGGTTTCTTTGGTCCTGAAGTACGTTTTGCTGGTTATGATTTAATTATTATTGAAGGAAAATCAGCTAAACCCGTGTATATTTCTATTAAAAATAGTGCTATTGAAATAAAAGATGCTCAAGACTTATGGGGAAGGTTTGTTTATGAAACCGAGGTTTTGATTAAAGAATTAGAAAGAGAACCAAAAATGAGAATTCTCTCGATTGGTCCTGCTGGAGAAAATCTTGTTAAATTTGCTTGTACAACTTCTGATAACTTTCGTAATGCAGGAAGAGGAGGACTAGGAGCTGTATTTGGTTTTAAGAATCTTAAAGCAGTTGCGGTTAAAGGTTCTACTCGTCCAACTAACGGCAATCCTGAGAAAATTGATTCAATCAGGAAAGATATTATTCAAAGAGCAAAGAATGCTAAAGAAGATGGTCATTTACTTCATCAGCATGGAACTAGCTTTTTAGTAAAGGTAGCAAGTGATCTTGATCATTATCCTACCCGCAATTGGCAGGAAGGGGAGTTTGAAGATGTGGAAAAACTTAGCCATGAAACCTTTGCTAAAAAATATAAACGATTCAGACGTCCATGTTATCAGTGTCCAATTGGTTGTAGTGAAACTCTTGATGCTTCTATATTTGATTGGGTTGATAAGGATAGAAAAGAAATAGCAAAACCAGAGTATGAAACTTTGGCTATGTTGGGAGGAAATTGCGGAATAAGTGATGATGAAGCAGTTATTCATGCTAATTATCTATGTAATCAACTTGGATTAGATACTATTTCTACGGGTAGTGCTCTCGCAATGACAATGGAAGCAAAAGAAAAAGGGCTTGTAGAAGGACCAGAATTTGATGATGTTGAGTTTGGTAACATAGATAAATTCCTAGAACTTATTGATATGATAGCTTACCGCAAAGGTATAGGAGATATTTTAGCTGAAGGTGTTGCTCAAGCAGCTGAATACTGGGGAATAGAAGATTTAGCTATTCATGTGAAAAAACTACCTTTTGCAGCTTGGGATCCACGTGCTAAACTAGGTTTAGGTTTAAGCTACGCAGTTGCTGCTGTGGGTGCTTCTCATTTAAGAGGTTGGCCTTCAACAAGCGAAATACCCTCGAAGAGTGCTGTTGATGTGATAGATTCTCTCATTGAACAACAAGATTTGAAAACCATCAAAGATTGTCTAACAATCTGTCATTTTACTCATAGCATCAAACCTGCTTTGACTTTCGAAGATTGTGTAAACATAACTTCTGCTATGTGGGATAGAGAAGTGACTGAGGAAGAACTAATCAATCTAGCCAGAAGAGTTTGGATAATGAAACGTATGTTTAATATTAGAGAATTCGGAGATAAGAAACCTATAGATTTTGATTACCTTCCAAAACGTTTTATGAAAGAACCTCTCCCAACTGGAAGAGCAGAAGGTAAAACAGCTTTTGTAGATGAAGAAGATTTTATCAAATCACGAAACACTTTATATGAAAAACGTGGTTTAGATGAATTTGGTGTCCCAACCAAGGAAGAAAAAGAAAAATTAAATCTTCTTTGATTTCTATCTTAGACATTAGGAATTGAAGTAATAGGATTAAAAGAATTAATAATTAAATAGTTCACTCAGTTGAAGTGGGAATAAATCATAAGCATTTTCCGACCCAGGAATTAGATATGCGTCGTCCCCTAAATAATCCGACCACCAATTACCATGATCATTGAGAGCATCAAACCATATATTATTTTGACCATAAGAAGCTGCATTTGGAGTGTTGTATTGAAATATATTGTGATGAATGAAATTATCAGAAGATTCTCCATAAATGTGTAAACCTTCTAGACTATTCCAGCTGAAATTATTGAACAAGATTTCACTGTATGAACTATGATATACTGACAAACCATCCTTGTGACTGAAAGAAAAAGTATTATTATGAATAACATTCTTCTCTGAGCCAATTAATCCTGCTGAATCTGTGTTATTGAAAAAATAATTCCTCTCTAGAGTATAGTTTTCCCCATTTGTAAGAATTGTTGGATGATCGTTTTCTCTAAATGAACAATCCACAATCCTGATATCGGAGCTGAATTCTGTTCGAATACCCATGTTATTACCTTTGAAATTGCTATTCATGATAGTTATATTTTGACACTGATAGATCTGAATTCCATTACTGGTATCATCTATATTTATCCCTTCGAAAGTGAGATTACTACAACTATTGAAAATCAGTTGTCCATATTCATGAGTATCTTGGAATACTAGATTTTTCCTTGCAACAAAAAAACCGATTTTTTTTCCATTTATTTTATTATCTTTCAAGATTATTTTTTGACCTTGAAAACCATTAACATTAAAATACATCCCGTCATTGTAAAATTGATTTTCAGCTACCACCAAATACGTTGAATAATAAATCTCTAAACCAGATCTACTGCTTCCGCTGAAAGTATTCTTTGTGATATTCCCTCTACCTTCATTTACTAAAACTATCCTTATCCCCGCTGAATTATAAAGAAATTCACAGTTTGTAATTGTGAAATGCACAGTTGTCTTTTTTATGCTTATGCCTGTATTATGATTAGAGAATCGTAAGTTCTCAATTAAATAAGGATTTTCTGGTGTCCCTTCCCCTGAAATATTCAATTTCTCAAAATCTAGATCCTCGGATATCGTTATTGATTCAGAATCTATTAACTGATTATCTTCTTCTCTTGTTATTTTTCTTATTAGCACTGTTGTCAAAGTAATAGTTGAAATCAAAATGATTGAAATAAGCAATATTGTTTTTATAACTTTTTTCTGCTTTAATCTTTCAAGTTGCACACATATTCCTCCTATTTCTTCTGTAACTAATCGTAAATTAGTTGAGGATAAAGGTCTACTGCACCAGCTTCTCCCGGTATATAGTAGATGCCTGTTTCATCATAGTCTGACCAATAATTACCAAATAATGCGATTTTATCATACCATGTATTATTTGAGCAATGATCTTCAGCTTGGATACCATTCTTGTAGAATATATTGTGGTGGAATATATTACCGTTAGAATCAGAAATTACTTTCACTCCACATATGTAGCTTAATTCCACTATATTATCTCTGATTAAGTTATTACTAGAATAAGAAAACCACATGCCAGAGAGATAGTGATTTCTGAGTTTATTATTTGCAATAACTAAAAAACTTGAATGTGAAACGGCTAGACCATAAACGCTGTTATTAATCTCATTGTTGAGTATAATACCATCTGCTTGATTGCAAATTAATCCACAACTATTATCTATCAACCTATTGTCTGTAATGCTTATGTTTTCACAAACCCAAATTCTGATTCCTGTATCACAGAAAGAAATAAAATTGTATCTTATCGAGATGTCTGTACTATAGAGACAGTAAATTCCTGCGACAGTGTTTTGGATGTTTAAATAATTTATGTTTATATTCTCACATCCTATGAAGATCAGTTGTCCAAACTCCTGAGTTTCTATAAAACTAAGATTACTCATATTTACGAAAAATCCTAATTTCTTGTCATTCACATAATTATCTCTAACAATTGTTGTATCTATAAAGAATGGTAAAGTCATAATATGTAAACCCGAATTATAGAACCAGTTTTCAATCAATTGCATGTTGCTAGCATGAAAACTACCTACTCCCGCATTTGAATTGTTTATGAAATGATTATTTGTAATAAGTACTCTCACATGGGTGTGAAGAGAAATTCCCATGCTGTTTCCATTAAAAATATTTCCTGTAATTTCAATACTTCCACTCTTTACTTCGATGATTCTAATCGCTTCGTAATTATTTGAAAAGGTGCAATTTTTGATTACAATATGAACTGATGTATTCGAGATTTTAATATGCTTAATGTCATACTTAAGCTTTTCATCATTTATGATATAAGGATCAATAACTGTTCCGTTTCCTGGTATATCATAGATTTTGAAATCTGAATTTGAGTTAATCTTTATGTTTGTATAATCAATTTCGTCATCAAGTATTTCTTCGTCATTCTGAAGAGTATCTCTCTGAAAGATTCTTATGCTAATCAAAACCAATATTATCAACGAAACAACAACGATCACTTTTTTATTCTTGGACAATAATCTCAACATCTCGATTTATTGATATACTAAACTCGTGGGTTCTTATAAATGTTTCTGTACCCTTTTTAAAGCTTATCAAATAATCTATTGGCAATTACGTCACCTTTATCAGTTTCCTTGTTATTATTACAATAATGAGCTTGGACTTTGAAAGAGAGCACAAGGAATTCATATCCTTAACACCTAAAGGGAAGATTTTATTTGTTCAAGATATAGTAAATGAAATTGTTATCACCTTAACTCAAAAAAACGTAGATGTAGATGTGTTTGTTACAAAGATTGCTCTTTTCAAATTCTTTGTATCTCGACTATACAGATTGTCGGGAGTCTATAAGAAGGAGTATTTTGATTTCCTTGTTTACAACATTCGAGAGATGTGGATCGCAGTCGAAAGTTGTAGTTCTCAATTTATGTTATATCCTGCTCTTTCGGCTTTTATCGATTTATTCTCAAAATTAAAAGGTTTAAATCCCTATTATACGCTCCATGCAGCTCTGGATGGAAGCATTGAGTATGGAAAAAAACCTCCAAAAGATCAAATTACTGAACTCTTGAAAAAGGAGCAGCAGAACCTAACCTTTCTAATAGATTATATGCAATTGGATTCAGTTCTTAGGCTTAATCTAACCAAAAAAGAGAAACTAGATATAATCAAATCAGCAACAAACTATGCTCAGTTGTTAGTTCTAATGTTGTTTAATTTTATTGTTACTGTTCCAGTAATAAGTAAGGACGATTTCATCTCTTGGTTTAATCTCTTTGAAGATGCGATAGAAAAAGCTCTTTTAGGACATACTTATCTGAAGGAAATTGAAAAGACTAGTTTTGGGATGTTAAGAACCAAAATCTCAGAATCTTCTCTCTATTCTCTGAAGGCTCAACTTTACCTCCTAAATGCTAGATTTCTAAATGAAAATGTTTCTGAGATTCTAACTCAAGCTTTTATGGAAAATTCGAGAGCATTGTTACAACTTGAAGAATACAAAAATCATCCTGAATACTCAGAAACTGTTCAAAGTTTTTACTATCAGCAAAAATCATTACTGTTAGAAAATAGGTTCTACCAGATACTTCATGATTTAGTTACTACTCAATACAAGAATGGTGTTTATATAGGGGATTTTAGGGATGAAAAACTTGAACTAACAAAATCAGCTATTAGACTTGAGGTTCAAGAAATCTTAAGAGAAATCTACAAATACGTTTCAGAACTTCTGATTAAATCTAAAAAGGAAGATTTGGGGATTTCTTTCAATCTGATTAATATCTATGCGAAAGTAGCTTTTGGAGCATATGTTTATGATCTTGCTGACGATGCAGAGAAAATGGAAGTGTTGATTAAAACTCAGGGAATTGATATAGGTGATCCTGAACTTTCTCTCTTACTAGCAAGATATTGGTTATTCAGATGGGGAGAAGAAAAGAAAGATGAATACCTGCGACTTTCTCAAAACTATTACGAACGAGCTGCAGAAGTCTTTCAAATGCTCTATAACAATAGATATGTACCAATTTATAGCTATTCTATTTTATCTTTATTCCAGTATCATTTAGGGAACTTCTCTAAATCCGATTTCTTCATTATGAAAGCTGATGACGAATTTAATGATGCTAAATCACTTATGATTGTCAGTGAATCTGAGAGGTATTATTACGAAAAATTCAGAGATCAAACAGACCAAATTCTAAACAATCAATCAGTAGATAAACCTCTGAGATTCGACATTCCTTTTAATGCTTTAGATTTTAATTCTTGGTCAATTGAGACAAAAGACTGGAGAAACAATTTAAGCACTCTTCCAGAACCTTTCCCGTTCAATCTTGATCAACTCAAAATAATAGAGTTCGAATTCATCTCACCCAATTCTGTCAATTCAGACAGTTAATAGTTGAAATTTCTTTGAACACCATCTTTTATAAGAGTAAATGTACAAGGCGATATAGCAATGAACATAGATAAAAAATGGTATAGCATCAGTGGGTTAACTTGGTTCATTATGTTAACAATGATAATAATAGCTTACTATTTTCTGTTTCCTGAAAGAAATGTGTTCATGATTGTAGCTATTGTCATAATCTCACTTCTACTTGCAATAACTCTCCTTATGAGGAGAGGAAAAACAAAGTATACTCGAGACGTGGAAAGCTATTTACATTCTCATCATGTAAGCAAACTAAAAGAATCAGGGTACAAGAAATCACCTGTAGTTTTCTGCAAAAGGTGTAAACGAAAGATCGATAAAGATGCAACTTTTTGTTCAAATTGTGGAGAAGAATATAAACCATCCTAACCTTTCTGTTCTTTATTTATAATGGTTTATAAACGTGGATGTAAAAAATATCTTAGAGAAACAAATGCACAATTCGAGATATAGAGGAAGAAGGTTATCCTTCTTATCAATAATATTACTGGGGTTGGGAATTTACTTCCTATTTCAATTCACCTGGTTTGATGTTAGATTTATTCCACTTATGGTTATCTTAGTGTTCTTTCTATTCATCCTACCAGCAATTACAAGTTCGAGAAGACATAGAAGGACACATCGTCCAACCTATGAAAGAAAGCAATATGAAATCTATACACCAACTCCTTCTCCATATAAACCAGTGGATTCATATGAAAGAACAGAAGAAACTGCTGGGTATACAGAAAAACAAACTTTCACTCCTACAACAAACAGCTCTCCTGTTACAAGTGTTAGACCAAATTTCTGTAATTTTTGTGGAGCAAAGATTGTAGATGAAGGTATTTTTTGTGTTAATTGTGGTTATGAACTCAATTAATCACA
>JAGLTB010000209.1 GCA_023270155.1 Candidatus Heimdallarchaeota archaeon
GATTACACTCCAACCTATTATCTGCAAAGCTTTCATAACAAACAAAGCTTTCCAAGCTGGATAAAGATTCGTCCAATCTCCATCTCTTATTGCATATCCCAGATATCCATGCATCCCAATGAAACTCTCAATTAACCAACCAATGAAGAGTATACCAAATCCAGTAAACAATTGTTTGTAGAGTACGACCCTTATATCAGCTCCTTTCATTGCTCTTTTTGTCATACTAAAAGAATTGACAGAAGCAGAGATAAGTATGAAAAATGTAGCCCAACCTCCCAGTGCTATTAGAATTAATAGAAAAATAAGTACAGGTATTGGAAAAGTATAGATGTTTTCGAATTGATCTGCTACCCAAGTATAATCATACATATGTGTGGAAGCATGAAAGAATACCATCATCCATATAGCAGCACCTCTCATAAAATCCAATGAAACAATTCTCTTTTTTGAATCCTCTGTATAATATCTACCAAGTTCTGTTGAAGCCAAAATAATCCGCTTTTGAGGTGTTACAGTATTATGAAACAGCTTTGTTTTATTTCTTTCTCAAATGAAAGAAACCTTGAATGGTGAAATTGGACATTTTCATTCGTCTAATATTTGCTTAGCGAGGCTGATTATCAATCTACTTTCGTAATCGTAGAGATCATAGAAATCTAATGCTCTGCAAAACCACATCTTCAGATGATCCTTAGGTATAGGATCAAAGGTAAGTAATAGGAAAACTGCTTGGTAAGGTATAAGATGAGTTAGAGAGGGGAGGGTTTCTCTTAATTCCCAAACATGGTTGAATTTATTCAAAGCTTTCCATTTCTCGTCTTTAATTGAATAGAGATTAGCGAGATAGAGATACGGTAGAGCAGTTTCAGGATAATCGTTGATTATATCTTTGAGTATAGTTACAGCAGGAGAAAGATGACCATTCTGAATACTGTTAAGAGAAGTATCTAAAAGAACTTGGTAGACCTCATCGATAGAATCCTGTTGTTTCTCAACTATTATCCATGTCCTCAACATGATTAGTTTCGGTACACTGAGTGCGAAAAAAGTATATAAGCACAAAGAAAAAGATTAGAGGTTTAAAGAAGAAAGAAAAAGGATTTCTGCCTGAACAGGAAGGGGATTTAAGCAAGTATCACAATCCCTGTTTTATTACATCATAATATTCTCTTATAATGCAAATTGCTACTAATACTCCCGTCCCAGTTCCTAGAGGACCTAGGAAGTCTGCAATACTTGCTAAGAAACCTATGAAGAAACCTCCTAGCCATGCTGAAGCAGGTATATATTGATTCAAATATTTCTGAACAGTTTTCGGATGTTCTCTAAAACCAGGAATTAAAAGATCCTTACTTAGAAATTGTTTAGCAACGCTTAATGAATCCATGCGTGCTGTTTTTGTCCATATTCTGGAAAAGATCCCGCAAAAAATAGTCATCATTATTATATACCCAATAACAAGAGCTGGTTGTTGAACTATTCTTCCAGGACCTGTAGGAGGGAAGAAAATACCAAGAAAACCTGCAGAAAAGGATACAGTAACTAAATTTGATATGAAATATATAATGGCAAATAACACAGATGATAAAATTACTGGAACGTAAAAAGTATACATACTTCTAATAGGATAACGAGTGGGAATGTCATCTTTTTTTGATTGAGCAGGAATCTCTACTCTAATTGAAATTAAATAGATAACAATAGCTGCAACGACGAAAAGAAGTAAGAAACCCATAAAATCATATTGCTTATAGGGATTATAGAAAGGTGTTTGTAAATCTCCTCTTGCAATTCCTTGGAAGAAAGCAAGAATAGAACCTTGATACCACATGAATCCTCCAATTGCTTCTTGGTTTAAACTGAACATACCTTCAAAGATATTGTAACAAACACTTGCAAGTATGAATAGACTTGTCCCTGAACCTATTCCATATCCTCTCTGGAGCAACTCATCCATCAAGATTATTAACAGTCCAGCAGCTAGTAATTGAGCTAGAATAAGCAGTTTACTCAGTATTGAGAGATCTTCACCATAAAAATTACTGAAAGAGAAAACTAAAGCAAAAGCTATAGTTAAGATGATTGCTAGTACTTTAGTACCAATGGCATAAAGCTTTCTATCCTCCTTCTTAGTGAAGTCTACTTTGATTAATTTTGAACCGATTAGAATCTGAAAAATAACTATGGAGAGAACAATAGGGATTATTCCAAATTCAGCAATACTACGAAAATTCGATGCAGTAATAACTCTGAATAAAGGTATAGGGTCTATAGGGATATCAGTGTGCATTAAGTGTGAATTTCGGGGAATGCCAAAGATACCCAAATGTAAGAGAGCAAAGTAGATGCAAAGAATCCCAAAAGTCCAAGCTAATTTACTCCTTATACTGCTTGGCACGGTTTCTTTAAACCTTGAAATTCCAGTTCTTAGCTTCATTTGTTTAACAAACTCGGGATATTCAATAATTTACACACATTTCTTCTAAAAAGGATTTCGTCTTAATGAGCTAAGATATAGCTTTCTTATCAAATCAATAGTTCTTTAGTCTTTTAGGAAATTATTTCTTTATCAAAAAGGTTTATCAATTGTCAAATGAGAGATATTCAATTACACCTCTAGAGGGATAGAGATGAAGAAAGAAAATACAAAGAAGATAAGGAAATTTGATTTAACAGGGAGAGATTTAGAAAAACGAGAATTAAAACTTTCTTTCGAGCAAAGGGCTCAAAGGAAGGAATTACGTCAGATAGACAAAGAAGAAGTTGGTGTTGCTAAGAAAAAACTTGACGCTAAAACGATAAGAAGAGTTACGGTTGATTCTGTCTATGATAAAAATCATTACAGAATAGTAGTTGCTGAATTCAAATCAAAAGCACCAATTGAAGAGATACTGCAGATAAAAAGCTGGGAAACAGAATATGATATTTTGGTAGATGGTAAGAAAATAGATTCCGAAAAGAAAGATCCACAACTGGAAAAAATAACACTAGATAAAAGAGAAATAGATGAAGGAAGAGTATTCTTATTCATTGATGGGTATAAAACTGAAATCACGAAGTATGTGAAAGAAGATGCTAAAGAGCTATACAAAAAGGTACTAGCACGGAGGAGGAGAAAATAAATGCCAATTAACACCATACCACATGATGCTGAAACAATGTTAGTTCATGTTCTTAATGTTGGTCACGGAGATGCAATCATAGTTGAGCTTCCTGAAGTGAATAATCAGAGAGCATACATTGTAGTTGATTGTTATATAGCTTCAAAGACACTAGATTATCTCAATCTACTGGGAGCACAATCCTTAGATCTGGTAGTAGCTACGCATCCTCATTCTGATCACATCAAAGGTCTCAAAAAAATACTTGAATCTTATTCTCTAAAAGTTGAACAATTCTGGGATAGTGGTTTCAGACATAGCACAACTACTTGGTTGAATCTTATGGATTTAATTGAAAGCAGAGATGATATTCTTTTCATTAGACCAACTTCAGGGTTAATCTTAACTATCAATGGTGTAGAAATAACAGTTCTAGGACCTTCAGTTGCTTTACGAAACAGGTATGATAGCTATGGAGTGAACATTAACAATGCATCAATAGTCTTGAAGCTTGAATATAATGATAAGAAAGTGATCCTTACAGGTGATGCACAATGGGATAGTTGGGCAAAAATAACAGAAGATTTTCCACATTTCAAAAAAACATCCAATCCAGATCAAAAGATAAAGTATACTGAAGCATTTAACCCACTAAAATGTAATGTACTCAAGGTGTCACATCATGGAAGTATGCATGGAACTTCCTTAGAATATATAGAAAGATTAAGTCCTAATCACGCAGTGATATCTAGCGGAACTCGCTTTGATTTACCCCATGAGATAACCACAGAGATACTGGATGAAGTAGAAATTAAGACGACAAATACTCTTCAAGGAACAGTTGTTTATACAATTAATCGATCAATTAAGTGTTATCAGTGTAATGATGCTTCAGATCAAGATCCTATTCCAGATAATTTCCAAAAGATGTTTTAACTTTAGGATTTAGAAATAACAGCAAAAGAAACAAGCTATTTTCTTTTTTTATAATTTATTATTGCTAAGGAAAAGGAATTTCTGCCTGAACAGGAAGGGGATTCTGACTCTATACTTCTAATATTAATTAACTACATCAATTAATACATTCTCTTTAGGTACCCAACCTTCTATGTTCTCCTCCTTCATTACCAAGAACCAACAACTTACCTCGTTGATGATTTTCACTTTATCACCAATTTTTACATCTAATTCTGTGGAATCATAATCTTGTAAAACCTCGTAAAATCCAGGGTTTTTAGAAAGCTTAAGATAGCTCTTCGGCACCCAAGCACCAACATCATTCTTATTGATACACCATAACCAGCCTTCAAACTTTGTTTCTTTTTCTTTTCCCTGAACAATCTCTCCTTTGTGTAACTTGAGTGGAATGGAAAATTCGTTTTTATGTTCCCTAATCACTAAAGCTAATTTCATGGAAAATATGTAACATTTGAGTATAAAAACAAAATGAGTAAATTAACAAATTGAAAAGAATTTCTGCCTGAACAGGAAGG
>JAGLTB010000210.1 GCA_023270155.1 Candidatus Heimdallarchaeota archaeon
GACACCTGGTATTTTCACTCTTTTTAAATTAATATCTGTCTTTATTCATATGATTACAGATAATCTTTTCATCAAACAATATGAATTAGCAGAATGTAGTGTTGATGGAGACAATTGGTATGATATTTCGGAGATCAGTGCTTTATGTTCGATAAACAATCACTATTGTGTTCAAGATTTAGATGCAGTTCTGAAACATTATAATAATGGTCACATTGTTCCTGTAGAATATGTTCTCTATCGAAAGAGTAGAGTAGTAGATTAGAAGAACCAAACATTTGTTAGGTATTATTTTGGAAAGATTCATTGTTTTATGTCACAACTTGTGTTCACATCGTGTGGGCAATCGCTATTTAAATAGAAACTGATGTTAGGTTGGCGAAAAAAAATGACTGATAAAACAAAAACACAGAAAAAACTTCAAAAAGCAATCAATAAGGATAGAAGAAATGCAATAGAGGCTTACATCCTTCTAAAAGGAAGCCTTTAAACGCATTATTTTTTATTACTTTATTTTAAAAAACTATTTCTTTTATATCTTCCCAAACATACCCAACAATTTCGTATTTCTCCTCCCACTTTTCATAAAAACTTGCTTCTTTATCCTTTCCTCCTAGTTTTTCATAAAAACCTCTCTGGTAATTGTCTTTCAGAGCCCAGATTATCATCGATTTCCATCCTTTAGTTTGAAAGAATTCTACTTTTTTCTCTACAAGTTTCGTTCCTATTCCTTTTCTTTGATGTTCCTTCAGCACATAAATTGCTCCAATTTCACAATCATATTGTGGGGGAGTTGTTTCGTATTTTCCACCTCCAGCATAACCTACAATTCCTTGGTCAGAGTCTTCAGCAACAATAATTTTCAGATTATCTCTGGTTCTATTCTTGAGTAGAGTATTTTTCCATTTTTCTGTATGTTCTCTAATCGACATCTGGTCTAATTCCTCATCAGGGAAAATTCCTCTATAATTTGATTGCCAAGATCTCACTCCTACAATAGCTATTCCTTCAGCATCAGAAATCTTAGCAGATCGAATTTTCATCAGAATAAACAATAAAAATTATAAATAAAAGACTATTCATCAAATTCATATCCACTTTTCTTCCAAGCTTCGTACATTTCTGGATTTTTTTTCAAAAATTCATCTCGTATTTCTTTGGGAACTCTATTAAGAATACAAGAGAAATTTATGCAATCAGTACACACTTTCAATTGAATAACTAAGTACCACAGAAAAACACCAAAAACTAAAATACCAAAATAAACCCATTTCTGACCATGTATCAAGAAAACCATTGGAATCACAAAAATTAAGTTTGCCCCAATGAGAAACTGAATCTTCTTCCACAAACTAGCAGGACCAGGTTTGAATTTTGCTGTTTTAAAAAAACCATAATTGATTGAACAATGTAAAAACTTTGTTTCCCCTTCAGCATAATACGGGCAATGTGCGCATAGAATAGGAGGTTCCCAAATCAAGAAGAAGAAGATGATGTATCCTATCCATGTTAAAGTAGAGATGAGATTTAGTGGATAGTTAAGTAGTATCAATCCAACAAAAGTAGGAATAAAGGCAATAAAGAACGGAATTCCAAATATGATTGCATATCGTTTATCTAAATGACAATGTAAGCGTCCTTTAAGATTACAATCTTCACAGGATTCTTCATCTTCCCAAATACATATGCAGTGTGGATTAGAAGAATTCATATCTTCAATTTGAATTTTTGTCCTAAAAGCTTTTCCTCTCCATTTCATAAGAATTAGGCGACAAGACCATAGAGCAACATTTAAACAGATATTTAGAGATTATAATTTAACATGGTTGAATATGACTTAATTGTTGCAGGAGGGGGAATAGCAGGATCAATTGCAGCTAAATTTGCAGCAAGAGGGGGACTTAGAACTCTTCTTATTGAGAGAAGAAAGACACCTAGAAACAAACCATGTTCTGGTATTCAATTTGGATATTTTGAAAAGATACTAGGAGAAAAAATTCCCCAAGATCGTCTTTGTAATGTTGAATTAAATAAAATAAAGATGATTCTTCCAGATGGTAAATCAATTGGTGCCCCATTTAAGATGTTCAATTTTATGAGGAAATCCTTTGATCATTGGTTGAACCTTGTTGCTCAAGAATCAGGAGCAACGTTCATTGATGATTGTATATGTCAGAGTATAGAAGAGCAAAAAGAACAGATTGTCGTCAATTTGGTTAAACCTAATGAGAAAAAAGAATTCCAGTTCAAAACTAAATACTTCATAGATGCAACAGGATTGCGCCCCAAGATTCGTTCTCAGCTTCGTCCTGAGGACTTTTCATCTGGATTTGAAGGTGCTACACTTAATTATTACATTGAAGGTGAAGCAGATCTAGATCCTGAAACACTTTACCAATTTTGGAATCTTGACTGGAATAATGCTATGTTTGCTTGGATATATGTGAAAACATTAGATGATGGTAAGGATTACTGGGTAGTAGGGACAGGTTGCAACGACACCAATGTAAACGAAAGGCAAGAAAAATTCTACAATCATGTAAAAAAAGAATTTAACATCACAGGAGAAATTATCAAAAGGGAAGGATACAAAACTTCAATGAATCTACTCTCAAAAAATCGTGTATGGTTGGGAAGGAACCGAATTATAATGGCTGGTGATGCAGCAGGATTAGTTGACCCAACTAGGGGAGTAGGAATGGATTCTGCAGCATTATCAGGAAGGATAGCAGCAAAAGCAATATTGAAAGCTGAAAGAAAAAATAAGGATGTTTTGAAAATATATTCCAAGATGATGAAAGATATAACTACACTAACAATCCGTAATCAAGAGAGAGAAATAGGTCATACCAACAATAACGAAGAACTCCAAGAATATATTGAGAAAAGCATGCTCAAACAAGGTTTCGCTATGCTTCTTCAAACTCAATTTAACAAAATCAGGAGAGCTGAAAAACAGAGATTACTTCCACCATAAGTAAATCCCTCCAAAAGATTTTTTAGGATTTTTACAAAACTAGTGTGAAGGAAATATGATTATAAATTTTAAGAAAGATTTAGTTAAGGCAAACAAATTATTTGAAATAGGTCTCTTCATAGAAGCGAAACAAATCTATCTTCAATTGTATCAGGATAATCCCAAGAACAAAGAAGTAATTGTTAAATTAGCAAATATTGCAGTTTTATCAAATAATCTTCTTGAAGCTGAGAAGCTGCTTCTTGAAGTAAAGGAGTCAAATCCGGAGGATAAGGAAATTAAAGAACTACTTGCAGAAATTTACTACCGACAAGATGACTTTTCGAAAGCAGCTTCTTTTTATCGTGATCTTGGGATAGAGGCAAAAGCCCAAAAATTGGAATATTTCTCTGAAATTAATCCATATGAACTAGTAACTGATTTAGAGGAAACTTCTGTCGAATTTGTTGTAACTGATCCTCTACCCATTGTAAAAATAAGGATAAATGAAAATGAAGAAGTTTGTTTCTTGATTGATACTGGAGGCCCAGAATTAATTATTGATGAAGGTTATGCTAATCAAATTGAAGCTAAAATATTTGGGGAATTTACTGGTTCTTTTGCTGGTGGCAAGCAAGCTCCTGTTAAAGAAGGATATGTTGATTCTGTTACATTGGGAGAATTCAAAATTCAAAATGTTCCAATAAATATTCTTAATCTGGGAAATATCAAATTTAGAGAGGAAAGAATATTTGGTATTATTGGGACAGTTTTATTTTATCATTTTATTACCAGCTTAAACTATCCTGAAGGTAAGCTTATACTACGAAAAAAATCTGTAATAAACAAACAAAATATACAGAAACATATGTCGGAAAAAAAACCTCAAATTATCCCATTCTGGCTTGCAGGGGATCATTTTTCTGTTGCTCGGGGAAGAATTAATGACAGTCCTGAAGTTTTGTTATTTGTCGATACTGGACTAGCAGGTGGTGGATTTACTTGCTCAAAATCTATGATTGAGCTTGCTGATATCGTATTAGATGAGAATAAAGCTTTTGATTTCAGAGGAGGAGGAGGAATAACCAAAGCAATTCCATTCAATATCGAAGAATTATCACTTGGGGATGTAAAAAGAACAGATATTGCAGGAGTTTACATGGAGGTTTTACCTGTAGAAAATATGTTTGGATTTTACATAGGTGGAATAATATCACATCAATTTTTCAGGAATTTCAATGTGACTTTCGACTTTGAAAATATGAAACTATATCTTGAATAAGGATTAAAGCTATTTCCATAATTCGGGGTAGAACTCTGGTGTTATACAATAATCATCGTCATGAGGGGAGCTAATAAAATCTATATTTAATGTTGAGAAGAAATCATCCATCTTCTTTACTCTTTGAAAAGTCGAATTATCTAAGAGAAATTGATTTTCCTCTGTTCCAGAAAC
>JAGLTB010000211.1 GCA_023270155.1 Candidatus Heimdallarchaeota archaeon
CTCTCATCAAGCATATCAACTCCAGTTGCTTGTAAAACCTTAGCTTCATAGGTGTGACCGATTCTACATTTAGCCATAATAGGTATGCTTACTGTAGCCATGATTTCTTTGATTTTCTCTATACTTGCAGTACGAGCAATTCCACCCTCTTTACGAACATCATAAGGAAGTTTATCTAAAACCATAACGGATACAGCACCAGCTTTTTCAGCTATTCGAGCTTGTTCAGCGTTAGTTACATCCATTATAACGCCGCCTTTAAGCATATCAGCTATTCCATACTTGACTTTGATTGTTCCAGTAATTTCTCCATCTATCTCTCTTTCTCCAAATTTCTTATAATCCCAATAATCTTTCATTTGAGTTACCTCTAAAGATATTCAAGTTACAACTTGTATATTCAAGATAAAACTTGAGTAAAACTTTATAACTTTTTTGATATGAAGATAAAAATTCTGTATCTAAATTTAGATTAAGCATTTAAAGAATACAGACTCTCCTCTTTGAGCAACAACATTGTCTTCTTTCTTTATTCCATTTATTCTCTCAGAACATTCCACAGGTTCAGATATTTGGTTTATTGGAGTTTCTTCATCAGAACTAGTGAATTTGCTATTTCCTGGTTTAGAACTTTCTATTTCTTGATTTACTACTGTTATTAAGATATCTAAACCTTCTTCTTCAGCTAGTTCTTTAGCTTTTGTCAGATACTCCAAGGTTTTATTCATCTCGAAGACACCACTGTAATAACTAGAAATTCATTGCATAAAGCATATACGTGAAAATAAATAGTAAAACAGTTTTACTGAATCATAAAACTAATTTGCAACTAACTGAAACTGAGTTCTCTGTATAGTTTAGTGCTTATTTTCTATACTTACATAAAATCAATGTAAAAATCAGAAAAAAAAAAAAAAAAAAAAAGAAGGTGATTAGAGGACTATTTATCAGAAATTATAGTTATTTGGTAGTGTAGCATCATGGAAAGGAGAAAATTGATACAGGTGGTGTACTTCATAAACTGAGTATGAAGTATAGAGAGCATAATAATCTAGAAAGACCGTTCTATCAATAATTGAATTTAATTGTAGTCTTAAGTCAGTATTGTGGAAAACACGACCAGGTAAACAATTATAATTTAAGGCGTCTGTTCTCATGGAAGGAACTTCCCATTCTTCAGAAGTTTCTGTTTCAAATTGGACAAATATCGATTCGTACTGCTTCTCCCAATATCGTTCTTCATTATCATTGAATAGATCTACCATATCGTTGATGAAATCTTCATCATTAAACAGATCAGGATTATACCAATTAGCTTGCATCCACATATCTAGAAGCTTATCTGCGTTCTTATAGATTTTATTATCATCACTTAGTATAACAAAGCTGAGTATATATTCAATATAGGCTATAAAGAAGATATCCATTTCTTTAGGGAGAGTCATAAAAGGTCCATAAATCAAGTCATAATCTAGTGTTTCGTGGGCATATAAGGCCCAATCATCAATAGTATCAACATAGATAGTATTTACTACTAATCCTAGACTTTCAGTTTTTTCGATCATTTCATCAGCGAGAACTTGTCTTTCTGGTTCCATTAACCAGATAACAAAATCGACTACAGTAGCGTCAGTTGTTGCTGTTTGTACTGCAGGTAGCCAAGCGAAACCTACTAAACCGATCAAAATCAAACCAAATATTAGTTTTTTGTGTTTCATTTTTTTCACCACTGGAACCACAAAGATTCCATTGGGTAAAAGAGAAATCGATTGCATAAAGCATATACGTGAAATTAAATAGTAAAACTATTTTGCAACTAATTTAAAGTGTAATTTCAGAAAGTTTAAACCCATTTCTTTCTTCTTTTAAGTGAAATTATTGGAACTAAAATGAGAAGTAGTAGCATTACATAAAAATGCTCCTTATGCAGATGTTGAACGAAGAGATAATCATGTGATTTCCTTAAATGATCTACATAGTCAAATTGAAATGACAGTAGTAGTTCTAGTGGATTTTCGTTCAAACAGTAAGGATCTTCAGAGTTTGCAGGACCATCGATAGAATAATTTCCGATTCCTGACCAATCGCTCCAAAAGTTTCCTTCTTTTGTAATATTGTCAAACCAATAATTACCCATTCCTTCATCATAACCTTGACTAGTTCCCTCTAAGTTGTTGTTTATGAAACTGTTGTGATGAATTATGTTCTCACTTGAAATTCCGTATATGGATAAACCATAGAATTCAGAATTT
>JAGLTB010000212.1 GCA_023270155.1 Candidatus Heimdallarchaeota archaeon
ATATTCTTAGGGGAGACAATTACATGGATATTTGCAATTGGTGCAGTGTTCATTTTAGCAGGGATTTTCCTTGTTGAAATGAGAAGAACTAAAGAACTGGAGAATATTACAGAGAAAGTAGATTAGACACAAAAGGAATTTTGACTGAGAGAAACCTTTTTTGAATAGTTTGTTAATATAATCTCAGTGATAAAATGAAAAAATTCGAAGAAGATATTTGCATTCACAAAGGTAATTTTCTTGTAGTTCAGACTAAAGAGCAAGAATTTAACAATCCTGTGGTTTATGTGACATTTCCAAGTCCAGGAATTGTGGGGCCAATAATTGCTAGACAGATGATTGATTCTTTAGGATTGCACGAAATTGGTTTCTTCAAATCTGATTCTCTTAGCCCAGTTACTATCTTTATAGAAAATGTACTCAAGCACCCTTACCTTCTATATTCTAATAAAGAAGGGACACTATTACTTGTTACTATTGAATATCCAGTCCCTCAAGATGCTTATTTAGTAGTTGCAGAAGGACTTCTTAACTGGATAGAGAATCATCTTGAAGCCAAGAGCATAGTTTGTTTAGATGGTATTCCAGTAAAACTAAGACCTGACGCTCCTGTAGTAATTACAGCAGCTGAAAAGGAAGTTGCGGATCAACTAAAACAATTTGGAGCTGAACCTTACGATCATGGAGTAGTACTTGGTTTATCAGGAGCTTTCATGAGTGAAGCTCTCATAAGAGATATTGTAGGTGTAGTTTTAATGACACCTGCAACATCTGAATTACCAGATCCTGAAGCTGCAGTCCATTTGATTAATGTAATGAACGAATTTTATGGGATGACAATTGAAACCCAGAAACTTCTTGATGAAGCAGTGAAAATCAAAGAACAATTAGCAATGATAGCAGAAAAACAACAATCTCTACAACAACCAGCTCAACCTGCACCTAGAAGAATGAGAGAAGGATTTACTTAATTTTTCTTCCTTTTTTTACAAATCTTTTTTATATTTACTGAACATAATTTTCTTTGTACAGCAGATATTTCAAAAAGGAAATTGTGAGATCAAGTGAATGTACTAAAATCCATACATTTCTATTTCAAGTTCATCTATCTTTTCTTAATTGGAAGAATAATTGGAAAAGAGGAGTACAAAGAAGAATATAATGAAGTTTCTAAGACTTATTTAAGATGGACAGAAAGAATGAAAAAATACACTGATGAGATTCTAAGAATTGAGCTACTGGAAAAGGAAAATAAAGTTAATGTTTTAGATTTTGCATGTGGAACAGGTTATATCGCAAAATGCTTGTTGAGCAATTTAGATGACCCTGATCTTAGTTTAACAGCAGTTGATATTTCTGATGAAATGATTGAAATAGCACAATCTGAAATAAATGATTCACGATGCTCATTTGTTCTTCAAGATGGAATGAGTTTTCTAGAAAATGAAACCGCTGAGAAATATGATACAATCTACTGCGGTTTCGCTCTTCCATATTTTAACAGAAGAAAGATTGTAAAGCAATTTACACGAATTTTGAAAAGGAATGGAACTGTTCATCTAATTTTAAATTGCAGAGGAACATTAGAAGGCATATCTAAGATATATTTTAATTTAATGAAAAGTGATCCTTCTTTAATAGATAAAATTATGGAAATTGGATTTAGTCTTCCTAAAAGTGAGAAGAGTTTAAATGCTTGGTTTGCTAAATATAGATTTGATACAATCAGCTTAAAGACAGTAAATGAATGGGTGATGTTTGACACTCCAAACGAACTTTATGATTGGTTAAAGCAAACTGGAGCAATTGCAGGAACTGGCAAGATATTTTCAGAAAATAAGGAAATTGAGGATGCAGTTATTGACAAAATAGAAGAAAGTCTAGTTTATGATAGACAATACAGAATAAATCACAAGTTCATACTAGCAGTACTTCGAAAATCACCGCAGAGTTGACAAAATGGTTTCAGGAAATTTCTTTAAAATTATTGGAATGTTCTTAAACAAAGGAGTTAGAAAGAATTTTAGAGAGGGGTATAAACTAGTTAAAGACGATCCTAACTTTTCTATAAGAAATTCTTTAAAATCCAGAGTTGTTATGTTAAGCGGAGAAAAAATTGTCAAACATGAAGGTCAGTATATTATTTCCTCCTTTTCCCCGCCACTACCTTCGGTTGCCTTCTCCCAACAAGCAAAAGCAACACCTAAAACAGAAAATATCTTTACTCAGCAGATGTATGCTGAGCGTACTGCTCCAATATCATTTTTCTTAGCTCTAACTTACAATTGTAATTACAACTGTGATCACTGCAGTGCTAAAGGAAGAACATGCGAAAATGAACTCACAACTAAACAGTGGAAATCTGTGATTGCAGGTCTTCAAGAAATGGGAACATCTGCAATTGGTTTCACTGGTGGAGAACCATTACTTAGGAAAGATCTTGAAGAGATTATTTCGTTTGTTGATGAAAGAAGCGTGACCATTCTTTATACAAATGGGAAGGGTTTAACTTATGAAAAGGCCAAATCTTTCAAAGAGAAAGGATTGTTTGCTGTCGGTGTTAGTCTTGATTCAACTGATGAAGAATATTTCAATGAATTTCGTAAAGATAAAAATGCATTCAAAAATTCTATAGATGCTCTCAAGAATTGTCGAAAAGCTGGTCTTTATACAATGATGCAAACAGTACTCCGAAAAGAAGATGTATCAAAGGATTTTCTGTTCGAGCTGTTCAGATTTGGAAAGAAACTTAATGTTCATGAGATAAGGATTCTTGAACCAATAAGAAGCGGAAAGCTATTTTACAGAGATGGTCGAGAAGGAATTTTCTTTGACAAAGAAACAAGAAAGAAGCTCATCCAATTGCAATTCAAAATTAACAAGAAACTAAGATTTCCCAAAATGACTACCTTTGCACATACAGAGAGCGATGCAAAATATGGATGTGGAGCAGGCACTCAGCACTCATACATTACTCCAAATGGAGATATGCTTCCATGTGATTTTGTCCCTCTTTCTTTTGGTAATGTTTTGGACAAAGATGTCAAGAAATTATGGAAAGAAATGAATACGATAAT
This sequence comes from Candidatus Heimdallarchaeota archaeon, assembly GCA_023270155.1. Lineage (GTDB taxonomy): Archaea > Asgardarchaeota > Heimdallarchaeia > Heimdallarchaeales > Heimdallarchaeaceae > UBA460. The sequence continues at coordinate 3,078 of JAGLTB010000212.1, forward strand.
CGGTTTACCAAAGAGTGGGTGCTTTGCAAATGAGATTAACAATGAGCTGCAAACCTACAAGGGTCAGGTATTCCCATTAGAAAGAAGTATTTCAGAAGAAATATGTCTTAGACATCAGTCGAAAACTTATCCGAAATTCTATACAGTTATGCAAGGAAAATAGCGAGGATTGATGATGCCTCAAGAGAATATTTATTTTATAATTTCAAATCTCATTGGGGTAGGTGGTATTTTAGGTGCAATTGTAGCTTACCTAATTGCAAAGAGAAAAATCGATAGTGTAGGACTGATAAAAGAACAAGATGATGTTAGAATCTCTTTTCTGTTGAAAACAAAAATGAAAGATAAATTGAATCTGAGTTTAGTTGTCACCTATGTTATAGTGATGCTTTTTACAATCATTGTTTTACCTTTCATTGTAAATCCAACAAATTTGAGAGAGGCATGGATTTTAGTGGGGTTATTAGGTATTTTAGGTCTTGGAACTCCTTATACATTTATCACAGTCATTGTCATCTTTCGATCGGAAATAGTTGAGATGAAAACAATCTATCCTGAAGGAGAACCTATTTTTGGGTGGTTCAATTTCGGTATGTTATTACTTGCTTTGTGTCTTCCTTTAGTCTGTATGGCATTGATATTAGTTTTAAGAAAGGAGATTGGAAGGATGAAATTATGGAAAAAGATTTTTCTAAGTTTGTTCCTAGTAAGTATTTTAAGCATGTGGTTTTTCTTAGCCATATGGTCATATCAAGTGTGATATGTTAGTGGAGATGAACTAATGAGCGAAGATACTTTTTCAAAATTAGCACATAGATATGATGATTTCGTTGGTTCATTCGATTACGAGAAAATAAGAAAATATCTTCCTGTTCTTCATGATGAGCCAATTCTTGACCTAGGTGGAGGTACTGGTAGAGTTGGAATACACTTTGTAAAGGAAGCGAATGGTTGTATTATTTTAGACCTATCATTTAAAATGCTGAATGAAGCAAGAAAAAGATCTCAGAGATTCATGTTAGTTCAAGGTTTAAGTCAAACTCTACCTTTCCGAGAACAATCTCTAAAGCAGATTTTTATTAATGACTCACTACATCATATAAGAGACCAAATTGGAACAATCAGGGATTGTTACACAGTTTTGAAACCTGAAGGAAAAGTAATAATTCGGGAATTCAACCGTAAATATTTCTGGAACTTGTTTCTTATTTTGTTTGAAAAAATTGTTCGTTTCGGTAGCAAATTTCTCTCACCTAAAGAATTAACTACTATGTGTGAAGAACAAAATCTATCAGTCTCTATTCACAAACCATCTAAAGGAACTTTTATTGCAATTGGTGAAAGAAAGAGTTAGTCTGAAGAATATAGAGAATGTTCTAGAAATGTTTAATTAAATATTGTTTATCAATTACAGAGAAGGTATTCATTTGACAATAGAAGAAAGCAAAACAAATGAAGCTGATATAGAGGTTACATGTACTTGGGATGAGGAATCCGATTGTATTGAATGTGAGGGAGTAGATAATCTACATTGTAAATGGGATAAAAAACGAGTTTTAAGGTTTTATGCGATTTATCTTCTTTTTACAATTCCTTCTTGGTACGGATTATACCTTCTAAAGCGTTGGGCAGGAAAAGGTGTTTTTGCTTTAACATATCTAGTGTTTACAATTGCTTACTTTATCTTTATCGAGATGTATGTGCTTTGTTCTCATTGTCCATATTATAGTAAGAAAGGGAAAATACTCTACTGTCAATCGAGTAAACATGGAATGCCAAAAATCTGGAAATATAAGCCAGGACCATTGAAGAAATGGGAAAAAATAGCTACTCTGTTGGGTATGCTAATGTTCCTTCTTTTTCCAATAATCACTATATCGTATAGTTTAGGAACTTTATGGAGTGCAGATAGTTATGATCTTTGGAAGTTAATCATCCTGCTTAGTCTAGATATCCTTTCACTTATTTTCGGTTTCATGTTTGTAGTTATCTTAAAACGAAGATTCTGTTCTCAATGTGTTAATTTCTCTTGCCCTCTGAACACTGTTTCAAAGGAATTTGTAGATGTTTATCTCAAAAACAATCCGGTAATGAAAAAAGCTTGGGAAGAAGCAGGGTACGAAATAACTTGAACTTGTGTTAATCAGTGATTCTATCACAAGACTTTATTTTTGTTATGTTAATTTAATATTAATGAAACAGAAGGTGTTTATTACTCGTTTAATTCCTCAACAAGGCATTGACATTCTTAAAGAGCATTTTGAAGTAAGTGTTTTTCCTGAAAAAAGACCAATAAAGAAAAAGGAACTCAAAAGACTAGCCAAGGGTTGTGTTGGTCTTATACCTTTACTTACAGATAGAGTAGATGCTGAAATTATGGATAAAACAGGAATAAAAGCTATAAGTAACTTCGCAGTTGGAGTAGATAATGTAGACATAGAAGCAGCTACTGCTCGAAAAATTCCAGTCATGAATACACCAGGTGTACTCACAAATGCAACAGCTGACCTAACATTTTCCTTAATATTGGGAACAGCTAGAAGATTAGTAGAAGCTGATAATTACTTTAGAACAGGAAAATGGAATGGGTGGGATCCTTTACTTCTTCTAGGTGGAGATGTTAGTGGAAAAACACTCGGTATAGTTGGACTAGGAAGGATTGGTAAAGCTGTTGCTGAAAGAGCTAAAGGATTTGGAATGGAAGTAATCTACAATAGTAGAGCAAAATTTCAAGACGATGAAAGGCTATTAGGAATTAAATTTGTTTCTCTCAAAGAACTTCTCAAAAAATCGGATTTTGTTACTCTCCACACCCCATATACTGAAGCAACTCATCATTTGATTGGGAGAAAGGAATTGGAGCTAATGAAACCTTCAGCTTATTTGATTAATACTGCTCGTGGTCAAATAATCAATGAAGAAGAGCTAATTGAAGGATTGCAGGAAGGACTGATTGCTGGTGCAGGTCTAGACGTTTATTATGCAGAACCAAAATTCAATAAAGAACTAGCTAAACTAACAAATGTTATTCTCCTCCCACACATAGGATCTGCAAGTTTGGAAACACGAACAAATATGGCTATCATTGCTGCTGAAAATCTAAAAAACGCTTTGTTCGGCAACAGACCAGCTCACATAATTAATCCTGAAATATATGACTAATAATCAGCATCAAGATTAGATTAGCTAATACTTTTTATGCATATTAGTTTTATTCATAGAAAGAACAAAATTAATAAAAAGAAACAAAATGGGAGAGAACTACAGAAGAATAAATTATTAGGTTTCTTTGTTTTCAAAAAGCTCAGTTCGAGAATATTCTTTTTCATTTATTTTCATTTTTGAAATAGGGAAGTAATAATGTTCAACTCTTGCATCAGGTTCTAACCTTACATGTAACATTCCTACATACTTATCGGCAATTGTCGGACACAAAGGATCCTTAGCTTGAGGATTTGTACCAACTCCAACCTGAACAATCCTAACATCTTCTTTGTAAATAAGCTGTTGAAGATATTCTCCAGCTTTTCCTCCTCCGACAACATCTACAAGACGATTGTCTTCTAATGTCAGTGAGAGGAGCTGTGTAAGATCATCCTGCCATCCCGGAAAAATGTTCAATGTTCCATAAATTCTGCAATCTCTTTGTTTATAGGGTAGCATTAAAGTTATTTCTCCAGCTGGTAGATTACTAAACATCCCTTTTTCAGTGGCAAAACCGCTCTCCCACAACCAATCTACTGGATAAAGAAATTCAAGTGTCAAATGACTACCTGCAACATCGAAAAATTCTATTTTTCTAGCTCCTTGTACTAAACTAAATAATTGTGTTGTCATTCCTTCCATAGTATAATAATCAACGTCTAGAGGTCCATCAGGCATAAAAATATCTGGAGGTACTTGTGGTCCTGATATATGTCTAAGTTTTTTCTCTTCTAGAGGTTTAGTTATAATTGGAACGTCAGTCAAAGAAAATTCTGTAAGAGTTAGCACTATATCTGAATCTAGAATTTTCTCTTTCAGTTTTCTATCTTCAGGATTTTTATAATGCTCATAAGTTGGTTTCATAAAGTATAAGACAACTTTATTTGGTAGCAGTTCATCAATAGTATCTCTTATTCTTTTTGCTAGAATATTTCTTTCCATCATAGATTCAAGGAGTGATAAAGGTTTAATTGCGAAATCTTCAGGGGAGGGATAATCGCTTATAACAAGAATATTCTCCCCTTCCCTAACCCCCCACGCTTCTTTAAGCAATCTCAGTATAACAGGTTTTAAGCTTTCATTTGTGAGAGGGGTCATATTCTTAGCTGATAGTTCGTTATGAGTCTTTTAAACGTTAGTCTTAAGGAAAATACTAAGGAAATCGGTGGAAACATCGTAGCATAGTTTTTCCAAAATATTCCCTTGAGATGCATTTTCTACAATCTATGCACGAAGCTTTTTCTTGTCCACTCTTAAGAAGCTTGACAAAGTCTGGTTCATTGATGAAAGGTTTGCTCATAGAGATTAAATCAACTATTTTATTATCTAATAGATTATTCATTGTACTTCGACTTCTAATTCCATCTACAAGAATTAGGGGAAGTTTAGGAACAGCATCACGAATTTTCCTTGCATGTTCTCCCCAAGTAGCTTCATTATAACCTGATGCTTCTTCAGCTCTCCCTCTTGTTTTTCTTATTTCTGGTTTTTGTTGAAATCCTCCACCTGAGATTTCTATAAAATCGATTCCCCTATCACTGAGCCATTTTGCTACTTGAATAGAATCACTAATTCCAAATCCATTTTCTGGAGCAAAATCATCACAGTTTAATTTTATTCCAATGATTGCATCTAAACCAAGTTTGGATCTAATTTTATCATAAATGTCAAAAAGCAGACGAGCTCTTTTCTCAAGTGTTCCTCCATAGTCATCCTCTCTTTTATTCACAATATCTGATAAAAACTGACTTACTAAATATCCATGAGCTCCATGTATCTGTACTCCATCAAAACCTGCTTTAATGGCATTATCGGCAGCTTGTCCAAAATCTTCAACTATATTATTGATGTCTTCAACAGATAATTCTCTTGATTCCCAGTTTTCTGTTTTATGAACTGAAGCTGTAGCACGGTCAGCAGAACTAGTAGCACCACCATGATTTAACTGTGCAATAATCTTTGATCCGTATTCATGAACCATTTTAGTTAATTCCATCATTCTAGGTATATGTTTCTCGTCGATTAGTCCAGATTGGCCTGTGTGAGCTTTTCCTTTTTCAGTAATGTAAGAATGACCTTTGATGATTAATCCAATATCTCCCTTGGCTAACTGTTCATAATAATCTAAAATAGGATCAGTCAATATTCCTTGTTCGTCTGACCAGTAAGAGGTAGTTGCAGATCTAACAAATCTGTTTTTTAGTTCTAGTTTTCCTAACATAAATGCTGAAAATAGTTTAGACATAAATTATTTTAAAATGATAACTAAAAAAACATTGCTGAACTTAATTTTTTAAGAAACTATTACTGCGTAGATCCACAATTTGAACAAAAACGACTCTGATCCTCAATTTTATGACCACAATTCGAACAGTATTTGAATTCGGTTTGTTCTTCTATTGGTGGTTGAACTGGTGAAACAGTAGGTTCTTGAGCAGCTATCTGTTTAGCAGGTTGATAAGCAACAGCTGGATCAGTAGTAGTTTGTCCCATTGCTGTTGGAGATACTCTAATGCCTTTAAAATTCTGTGCTAATTTCATGAACCCTTGTATGTGCATGATTGTGGAAATGATGAGAATTAGCATACAGATTATTGCAAGAACAATTAGCAGAATCATATTACCCAAAACTGATACAAGAATGTAAGTTAAAATTCCAACTAAAGGAAACACCACAACTAATCCTAAGTAAGAATAGAAAAGAAGTTTATTTTCTTCTCCTTCATACAACCCATTACGTTTCAGTTCTTTGAGTATTTGGTCAATTGCATAAAAACTATACAGAACCATTATTCCTCCTATGAGGTTTCCTAACAATGGGACAACAAAAGTAGAAACTATTTCCCCAAAGAATCCAATTAACAAGAAATCAGATGCTCTTTTTATTGAAGATCTAAGAAATGGATAGGCATATGACATTTCATCTAAAGCTGTTCTAATTTGAAAAATATATATGAAACGAAAGACAATACATGTTAAACCTGGTATAGTTAATACTGCTAGAGCAATTCCCAAAGATCTGAGAGTCAAATTGAATACTCGAAAGAAATATGGATTGGAACTTTCCGTTCCCCACCAGAAGACTGGTGGACTTATAAAAAGAAAAGAAACAAAAAGAGCAGCAACTGCAACAAATATGAACATAAAATATACTATATTGATCTTTGCTATCTTCGCTGTATTCTCAACAAGCTTATCTTTAAACGTATAAGATTGAATATTAGCTTTCTTAGAATAACCCATCTTATATCCCTTCTTGAATCGATAAAAATTAGCTATCTATTTATATAAATTATTCTATCAAAAACAGGTTTACTAGAAATGTCACCTTTATAAGTGTCTATAGTTCCATACCAAGCTGGATAGGTGGATCCCATGGATTTTAAGTTTTGTAGATTAGTGGAGAATCCGAATAAGGAAAGAGTGCTTATTGTAGATTTTAATCCCCAAAAAACCTGTAATTTCAACTGTATGTATTGCCAGCTTGGACCAACAACTAATTTAACAAATGAAAGACAATTGTTCTTTCCTGTAAAAGAGATACTAGAGGAAATCAAACAAGTATTCGAAGAAGAAGTTCCAGATATTACAGTCCTAAAAGGTAAGGGTGAACCAAGCTTATATTCAGAACTTGGCAAATTAATAGACGAAATAAGAGATCTGAACTCAAAGACAAAAATAAAAGTCGTTACAAATGGTACCTTTTTACATGATAGAAAACTAAGAAGAGAGATTTCAAAGTCACATATCATCCAACTTAACATTGACACTGTTGTTCCTGAAGAAGCAGAAAAAATTAATAGACATCATAAAGGAGTCAAGCTTGATTATATCCTTGAAGGAGCTCTTAGTCTTGCACTCAAGTATGAGGGTCAATTTAATGTTAGCGTGAACATCTTAGAAGGAGTAAATGATTCTCTAGAAAACATTGACAAGATGTGGAGACTGCTCCAGCGATTACAGCCAAACTCAGTTAAAATAGGAGAAATAGAACCATACAAAGCATCAGAAGAACATGAAAATGTATCCCCAGAATTCGTTAGAATGACAAAAAATATCTGGAAAGACTTACCGTTTAATGTTCAGTATAATTTTCAATAAGACTCAAATTTTTTTTTCAAAATTTTCCTTTAATTTGTAATAATCCACATTATTGAAAGGACAAACTTTGATGCAAACGGTACAACCATGATTCTCTGAAAAGTAAGGAAAGCATTTGTCATTATCAATATGAGTTACTCTTCCAGTTTCATGAAATATTGGTTCTTTGTAAATAGCTTGAGGAGGACATTTATCTATACATATTCCACATTTAGCGCAATATTCTCGTACCCAACTGTGCTCGTTTCCTTCATTAAAGGGAAGATTTTCAATACTCGTGTAAACTGCTGCTAATCTTACAGTAGGCCCATTTTCAGGAGTAATTAACAACCCAGAGAATCCGAAATAGCCCATTCCTGCTAGTTGAGCTAATGGAGGATATAGTACAAGCCCTCCTAAAGGATGACTTGCTTGAGCTGAGTATCCTTTAGATCTTAGAAATTCAGCAATTTTATTTGCTGCTTTTCCTAAATTATCATAAGTTTCCCAAATATTTTTGATTGTTATTTTACTTGGTGCTTTGTTGATTTTCTTATTATCCATTTTCATTGCAAGTACTATTGCATTATCATAAATAATCGCTTTATTATGGAAAACTAATTCTTCTGGTACTTTGGTATATCCAATAGAACAAATATTAAGTGAAAGAGCACAATTCTCCAATTCTTGTAATTCAGTTTCTGAGAATGATGTTTTTGGTTCTTTGGGATTCTGATTTAGTGAGATTACAGACTTTTGTATATTCTTCATACTTGATAATATATATCGTAGAGTTGCAATAACAAGAGGAGGTTTTCTAACATTTCTCCTCACAATCTCTAGAGGAATATCAAATCTTTCAGGTGATTGATCAGAAAATTTCAATGTATCTTCTTTGTCAGCTAAGGAATCTTCTAAAGCAATTACCTCTTTAAATTTAGGTAAACCTTGCTTCTTAAAGAAGAAAATCATAGTTTTGTCTTTAATACCCATAAAAATACCTCGCAACAACTGTTTGATAGCTCAAAAACTTCCTATTGGTATATTATTGTTTCTCTAATCTTCTAATCACCGGTAGGTTTTACTAAATAATCCTCTATCATTAGAATTGATGTTCTTTTGGGAGCTTTAGTTTTATGCATCAATCCTTTTGGTACAACGATACTCTGTAGAGGAGATAATTCAACTTCTGTATCTTCAAATTCAATAATCAATCTACCTTCCAAAACTAGGAAAAATTCATCACCAGTATCATGCTTGTGCCAATGGAATTCTCCTTGAATGATTCCTAATCTTACTACGCTATCATTCACTCTGCAGAGAGAGTAGTTTTGCCATTTTTTTTGAGATTTAGTAATCAGTTCTCGAATATCGATCAAATCCATATAATCGAATTGAATTTCTGTGTTTATTGAATATATGTCCTCTTCACTCATTTCCTTCAAAAAGAGCTAAAAATTACTTTTACAAAAATATATCCTCTAATTTCGCAAAAGCATTTATTACTTAGAAGTTTACTGTTATGCACTGTAATTAAATCAGGTGAAATTATGGTTGAAGAAACTGAAATATTTATAGAACCTTCAAATCTAACACAAAAATTAAGCAGGAATACTAAAGGAATTATGATTAGCATAAGTATTCTGGTGGTTTTTGCTTCAATAGCTACTATAGGTACGATAATTGATGAATGGATAACGATGACTCTAGGATATGTTATAGCAGGAATTTCAAGCGTAACATATCTTGTCTTCTTCATTCTGTTTATCGCTAATACAAAGAAACTTGGAAGAATCGAAAAACAATTGTCAACAATCACTAACTGGATTTTCACATCCTTTCTTTATGCATTCATTTTTACTCTAGCTGGTTTTTCTAGTATATATGGATCTATCATGGATGGCGATCCATTATTCTATATCTCGAGAATATATGGATTTATTGCTTTATTCTTTTACATAAGTTTATTTATCTCAATCCAGAAGCTCTTTACAAAATTATCTACATTGAAGCTTTATCCTAGAAAAGAGAGAAAAATCAATCTCATTGTAATAATGTTGTGTGTAATATTCTTAATGGAAGTAATCGATACGATTCTACGACCTGTAATATTCCATTCTTATACAAGAAGAGGATATTCTGAAGAAGCATTTGTTTCTGGTTTTAATCGACCTCTTACTTGGGGTATTCTGGTTATGTTAATAATAACTATAGGTATCGTGTGTTATGGATTAAACAAATTGAGTAACAAATGGACTGAGATTGATAATGAGATAAATACAAAGTATTTTCAATTACCGCCCAAATCTTTCAATGATAAATTCGAAAACAATAATCTAATGTTGTATATATCATTTGCAATGGCAATTTTTCTATCTATATTCTATGTATTAGGACATATAATTACAAAAACAGCTTCCGGAGAATATGAGCAATTTGGATTTTCTGTTGGACCTTTTGTAGGGATTGCGGTAGCAGTAATGATCTTTTACCTCATCAAAATTACCTTAAAATATCAGAAAGTATCGCAACTAAGTAAGAAAACAGCTAATTATGGAATATTAATTAGCATACTAACGTCACTTAGTCCATTTATTCTCGCAGCAGGATTTTTCTTTAACGTTACATTTGAGATAATTGATTCCGAATTATTCCTTACTTCCAGAATTTTACTGTTTTTCGGAATCCTTCTTTTCACTGCAGGAGCATTTCTTATTTACAAAACGGTTAGAGGTTTGAAGGAAGAAGAAGACACAGAAAAAACCTTCATAGAAAAAGCATTTGATCTCTTACTTCCACTTTCAGGTTTATTATCTGCTATCGTGGTTGTAATTGATACAATTGTACGACAAGTAATTTGGAGCACATATATTGGAACAGGAGAATTTGAGTGGTCAAATCTTAGAAAATATCAAAATGATTATTTATGGCTAGGATATATTTTTGCTGCACTATATTCTATTGCTCTGATAAGCGTAATCTATGGCCTAAGGAAGACTGAAAAAGAGATCTTAGATTTATTACCAAATTATGGTAGAATTCCAGTCAAACTCAAAAAAGCCAAAGTTGTTGTCCAACCAACTATTATGCCCAAACCAGTTGAAAAACTCGTAAAAGCTGAGATTAAACCTAAAATTGGTCATTGCTCGAGTTGTGGTGAAAAAATCGACGAGAGATTTAGATTTTGTCCTTTCTGTGGAGCTCAAGAAACAGGCAAAGAAGTTATTCCAAAAGGAAAATTCTGTGCAAACTGTGGTGATACCGTAGAGAAATCATTCAGATTCTGTCCCTCATGTGGAGTGCAATTTGAATAAGAAGCTCATCCTCTTTTTTTTCTTTTATTATTCAGTTTCAATTTACAATGTTTTGCTTCTAAAGTTAAAAAAAGAAGTAATTCCACAATTTATGGAATTACAAAAATATTAATCTTCCTTGATTTTTTCTTTGACTAATCCTTCCTGCAATTTTCTTTTGGTATATAACGATTTAGCAGCAAATAGTATAATTACTATATACATCACTAAAATAGAAATAAACAGAATCCAACCAAAAAATCCAACTACCAATTTATCATCAATTACCGCGTGCTCGTATCTAGCAAAATCCCAAGATGCATTAAAGAACAGATTCCGTAAATTGTATAATATGAGTACTCCAGCAGGCATTCCAAAAAATCCAGTTCCATAAGGATTAGGACTGGGAAGTAAGAAAGTTACTACCAAAAAGAAAAGGGGTGGTGCTATAGTAACAGGTTTTTTAATTATTCTTATTTTTGTCAAGAAAAATATTAACAAACTTATCGCAACAAAGCTAATTAAAATCAGATAGAACAATGCTACGAAATCGAGGTATTTCTGATAAATATAATCCGAACCTGTGTCAAAAGATGTCTCTGGTAACAATAGGCTTGTTATTCTTTCATCTCCAGGAATAGATCTGTATACGTAAAAGTAGTTAGGTCTAGCTATTCCTAGTATTATACCCAAACCAGCAAGGATTCCCATGAAAATTAGTGAAATCTCTAAAGTAAAACCTAGTGCTCCTTTAGATTCAGTACCATATCTTTCAATTCCTGTTTCTCCCTTCTTTTCACTTTTGTGCCAAAATACTATCAAACTAGTAAGTAGTAAGGATATCAACAGTAGTAAGAAACCTATAATTACAAGATATAAACCAGGCATGATATTACGGCTGAACTCATAGGTAGGATTAAGTTTTCTATAGGCAGCACCAGAAAATACAAGTCTGATTTCAGAAGCAATGGTAATCGACATTGGTACATAATCTGCCCACGTTCCAAACATTGGGAAGAAGAAAAAAATCACTAGAGTTACAAATAAGACTTTTTTCTTTGAGAATAGTTTCAGTTTCGAACTAACTGAACCTATTATAGACAAAAGGCTGATAATTGCAATTCCTATCAAGAA
>JAGLTB010000213.1 GCA_023270155.1 Candidatus Heimdallarchaeota archaeon
TGCTAATTTCTGTTATTCCAATACTATTTAGTTTCTCCTTCAATTGCTGTATTTCTAGAAGAGTGTTCATAGAAGCATAAATCTTACCTAGCCAGAGATCAACTTTGCTTTCCGGTTCGATTCCCTTTTCTTTAAGAAGATAATAACCAATAACCAATGGAGCAATTTGCCTACCCAAATCATTGACATAATATCGGATGTTAACCGCAGCTCCTATGAATCTAAATAACCTACCTATAACATCTCCTAATATTGAATTTCGGAAATGTCCTATATGTAATGGTCCAGTTGGATTACTTGAAGTATGCTCAACTATTATTCTCTCTGAAGATTTGATTGTATTTTGTCCATACTTTGCATCTTTTAGAATCTTAAGAAGAACTTCACGGGAGAAGCTTTGCTTATTCAAATAAAGGTTAAGGAATCCCCCCTGTAGTTCAGACCTTTGAACATATTTAGGTGCAGAAAAAGACTCTTTGAGAACATCCGCAAGTTCTGAAGGAGAGATCGATAATTGTTTTGCAGCATTAAATAATGGAAAGCTGATGTCTCCTAAATCTGAGGAGGGAGGTATTGACCATACTAAGGAAGTTTTCATTTTAAATTTGTTTTCCATTATTTTTTCAAGACTGTTCCTTAGATGTTCGTAAATTCTCTTTGTCATAAATTATCTTTCTCCTACTAAAGTGCTGAAGTCCTAAATACTTGTATTTGGAAGTTTACTCTTTCTTCTTCAAAGCTTGATTAAAAATACTTAAACTTTCCTTCTATTAATTTGTTTTACAAAAGTTTATATTTTTTATAATTTGGATGGAATAAAGAGAACAGATATATACATGTTTTCTGAGTTCAGTTAAATTACTCAAATATAGAATGGGGATTCAAATGGCAAAAGTACCGAATGTTACAAAAAATGAATTTGACAAAATACTTGATATTGAAACAAAACTAATAATTGTTGATACCTGGGCTCCATGGTGTGGTCCCTGTAGGAGTATTGAACCTTATTTTGAACAGCTTTTTGATAAATATAAAGAGAAATTAAGATTTCTTAGAATGAACATGGACGAAGAACCTATTTTTGCTCAAAAGTATATGATTGCTAGTCTTCCAACGTTCATAGTTTTCAAAGAAGGAAAACCCTTTAATTCTCTGATTGGAGCTAATCGAGGAAAACTTTTGAAGCTAATAGAAGAAGCAGCAAAAGAAGATTGAAGCAGTTAAATTTTTAGGGAGAGGAATTCTTTATTTTATAGAAACAGCTATTAGTGTGAGTAAATGTATCAAGAGAGAAAGAAGATAACGTTTCCTAATGGTTTGTATGAATATCTTGTGAGAATGGCGAATACAGCTGTAGGAGAGAACTTCATTGAAATTTCTTTTCCGATTCTCGAAATAAAATTCTTGAATCTTCGAAGAAAGGGTAGTCCAAAAACAGTTGATTGGTTGTTTGAAGAATTGAGCAAAAGATTAGTGAACATTTCTAAGAAATATGATCTAGAAATTGGTCAAAGCTCACACCGTAAAGATCTTATGATAAATTTTAGAGTAGAAGATAATCATCGTCAAATTAACATAACAGGTTATCATCACATTCCTTTGAAGTCATTTGGGAATATTTTAGATATTGCTCTTTGGAGTTACATAGTTTTTATTTTAGCAAAGAAACCTAGTGAAGATGAAGAAGCACGTAATATCCATAAGAAATTTACAGATGATCTTGATGAATTTCGAGAACACTGGAATAAAAGCTCCAGAAAGAAAATAACTCTTGGGGAGAAAAGATCGTGCTATATATGCGGTAAACCAGCTTATTCCTACAATCAATGGTTTTACAAACCAAAGAGCGGTGTTGAAGAAGTACTTATACCTGTCTGTAAAACTCATGGTAACCTTCTTGTATAAAGTGAAATTAGGAAAGTTTTTAATTTTTGAAAATAGTCTTACTTTGATGATTAGAGAATTAGAAGATGAGAAAAAAACTAAGTTATTGAAAATACTCAGAGATATTTCTCGAGAATGTAGTTTAGGAGCTATAGCTGTAGTTAGTTTTGAAGGTCAAGAATTAGCATTTTTTGCGGAAAAAGGAACTGATCAAGTTGTCATGTCAGCATTAGCTTCAGCATTAAATGCAGCAGGACAAAAAACTGTTGCACAGATTAAATGTGGAAATCTTGATCAGGTCATTATTAAAGGTACAGAAGGATTTGTGATTCTTCAAAATCTAGATAATTTCATTGTATTAGCAGCATCTAAGGACATTTATAGTTTAGCCCTAGCTATGAATGTTTTAAGTAAGTATGGGAAAAACGTTTACCAGATTCTTACTTCTTGATTGGTTTTCGTCTAATTACTATTAACACAGCAATACATGCTACAACAGACACTTCAACAATTATTGGTCCCCAAGAAACTATTGCTAAGATATGAATAGACCAACTAACTTTACCAAAGGGAGATCTAATAGCTAAACGATACTTACCAGGGGGGACATTGTAATTTTTAGGAATAAAGGAAAAAGAGTAAGAGCCATTCTGATAATCATCATAGGTTGTGAATCGAAAAATAGTATCGCTTTCAGTTTGAATTGATAGGTAAAATATCAAACCACTTGAGAGCTTATAGAAATTTTTAGCGTGTATATCTACCATTAATGGTTTGTTTGTTTTGATTTCTTTTGCATTCAAAACATACTCTATCTCAATTTCATCTACTACTGTTGAAGACAGAATATTCTCCAGGAGTTCTTGATTATTTCCAAAATAAAGAGATTGCATATTTTCTTCATAGTTTGTAGTAATATCTGAATAAAGATAAGGAGAGCTAATGAACATATCAATTGTATTTGCAGCAATTATTAGTGACCCATTGGTACCTCTTTGATCTGAAACAGCAAAACGATTTGCTATTAAATTAGTTAGATCACCATCTTTTGTAACATTTAGAGAACTTGGCAGGTACAAGCTGAGAACGTTATTTGGATTGTTTAGAAGTGCATGAGATAACAATGAAACATCAAGTATTTCATTAGTTAAACCAGTTAGAGAATAAGAAATATTGAAAGGATTCAATAGAGAATTAACAAGATTCAAATCAGAATTAATAGTAGGGAACAAAATAACTGCACCCCCATTGTACTTTCCATCTTGAGAAGCATAATCAGATAGAATGTTAAGATCCTCTTCTGAATACGAGCGATATTCTGAACTATTAGGATTAATTAGAGCAATTACTTCAAAATCATTGAGATTTAGAGAATTCACCTTTACCAACGAGTCTCTTACTAAGAGAGAAGGAATCAAACCCACATTTTTTGCAATTGTCATGAGTTTCCACAAGGAACCATAGAGAGAATATTTGCTACTATCACCTAATTCATCACAGATAAACAAAATTCTTCCTTTTGCCTTTACAACTTCATAAGATAGTTGAATCGATATCGTTTGATTATTTACTTCAAAGTTTATTTGATGACCATGTGAGCCAGTATAGGAATCTTCATGCGAAACTATAACTTGAAGGTTATATTGACCAATATCTGGATCTTCAGGCAGTTCGTTTATAGTTACAAATTCTGAAACACTTGATTGCATTGAAACCTTAACATTATCAGTTTCTTCATTAATAAATAGGTTAATTTGAAAAGAGCTTTCAGAGTTCTTGAAAACAGTATTCAAATCAAAAGGAACTATTGAAGGCCAGATGAAAAATGGTGGTGGATCATCAAGATAAACGCTTGCGGCGAAACAATCCACTAATCCAGCTCCTTGATAAAGTTTAGGAATCGCTCTTTTGATAACACTCCCAAATGGGGAGAGCATCTCAATGTATTGTTTATCAGCTGTTTCCATCAATGAGGATTTAATTATAGAAGGAGAAGTATTTACAT
>JAGLTB010000214.1 GCA_023270155.1 Candidatus Heimdallarchaeota archaeon
ATGTTCTACTGTCATTCTTTCGAAATATTGAGATATACTTTCTGTTAGAAGTGAGAAGACTTGTTCAACATTTAATCCAGTCTTAGCTGAAGTTTCCATGTATGGAACATAAAATCCAGACCATTGTGAAAGTTGATCTGCATACTCCATAGCATAATCCTTAGGAACTGCGTAAGGAGTGGAATCACGAAGATCCGATTTGTTACCTATAAGAACAAGTGGAACAATACGATTTTTATTGTTTCTAATTAGCTCATGAAGCCAATTAGGTAATATTTCATAAGTTTCAGGTCGGGAAATGTCAAAAACTAATAAAGCTCCAGCAGTTCCTCGATAATAGACCTCACGAACAGCTGAAAATCTTTGTTGACCTGCAAGATCCCAGATTTGAAGGGTATATTCTGTTTGATTTAGGTTCATTTTTTTGACAGCGAAATCCGCGCCAATAGTCATCATGTATCCCTCTTTAAAACTCTCTCCTAAATATCTTCTGCGGAGTGATGTCTTACCTACTGCACCTTCACCTAACAATGTAATTTTGAAGATTCTCTGGCTCACTGTACCCACCATTTACCCTAGCTTAATCTAGCTTTTTTTCTATTTAAGTTATTTGTTAGAGGGAAGCATAGTCTAGAACATCTCAGAAAGGATTTTCTTTGAGTTTTAAGCTATTGTTCAAACAATACTTTTGTTCCTATATTAAAAGTTTTCATAATTTCTAGGTTTATTTTTGTTGTCTTACAAGTCATTCATGCTGATTAACAAAATTAATGTATTATTACACGAGAATAATCTTGTGATTGCTGAAAATGAAACGTTAAGGAACAAATATAGTATTTTTAATTCGCGAAAAGAAGCTGGAACCCAGTTAATTAGTTTTTTGGAGAAAGATAATGTTGATATGATGCTTGCTATTCCTAATGGAGGAATACCAGTCGCTGAACCTCCATTTTATCATTTCCAACCTAAAGAGTTTAATCTTCTTTTAATTAGAAAAGTTCATGTTCCTTGGACTCAAGAAGCAGGGATGGGAGCAGTTACTCCTGATGGTAATGTTTTTTTCAATCAAGAATTAATCAATTCCTATAATATTGATGAAGAAGCTGTTGAAAGAAAAGTCAAAGATGCTATGGATGTTATTTATGAGAGAAAACGCTTCTACGATTTATCTGAATATAACGCTAAAGATAAAGTAATTCTAATCATCGATGATGGAATAGCTTCAGGATTTTCTATGATTGCTGGAGCAACATGGTTGAGAGAGATGGGAGCTAAGAAGATTATAATTGCAGTACCAACAGCTCCTTTAGATTCTCTTAAGCGTTTAG
This sequence comes from Candidatus Heimdallarchaeota archaeon, assembly GCA_023270155.1. Lineage (GTDB taxonomy): Archaea > Asgardarchaeota > Heimdallarchaeia > Heimdallarchaeales > Heimdallarchaeaceae > UBA460. The sequence goes on from JAGLTB010000214.1 coordinate 1,329, forward strand.
AGGATTTAGCAGATAAGATAATCTGCTTAAATATTAGAACCAGGTATCCTTTTGCTGTTGCTGATGCTTACAAAAACTGGTATGATGTTAGTTCCAATGAAGCAAAGAATATATTAAATGAAATAAGAAAAGTATAATTGAGTCTGACTATTCAATGTAGAAAAAATAGAAAAAGAAAGGAATAGACTGCCCTTTTAAGACTTTATTTTTTCCTTCTTCTTACTAATACAACTATTCCTGTAACAAAAAGAGCTATAAAACTAAAAGTCCAGCTGTAAGGTACTTGAATCTCTGAAGATTCAGATTCATATATTATTTCAACTTTCTCAGATTCTCCTCCGCTTGTTATTTTTTCATATAGATCATATTTTGCAAGTACTCCCCATTCTTTGTTATAAACCACTTCCAACTCATAGTCTATCTTAAATTCGCCAAAAAGGAAAATTGTTGCGTGCATTTCAAGTTTCATTGAGAAAGTACTTGCAGAATTCTTTATTTGTATGCCCTCAGTTTCGTTTTTTGCAAGAGATGCAAAAATCTCTGCTGTGTAATCAAAGTAGTTTTCAGTTCCAGTTGATAATTCAATTGTAACGGGTAGTATAGGTGCGGTCATTAATGAACCCACAGTTGTATCTGGACCAAACCAATATATATCAGAAGCATTTTTTCCTAAGGAGACATCATTTAAGAAATATTCTCCCCATTGCACTTCTGAAGAATATATGTCAAAGAAGCTGCCTAAACTTGCATCATTCAGATCTTTAAGAAGTATTATCTTAAAAATATCTCCTTCTACCATTTCTTTTCCTACTTTTATCAGAAATGGATACTCGTCTCCTGCTTCTTCTGGAGAAACTTCATATTTTGACAATTTCCAAGCTAATTCAACATCTGTTACTAAGTTACTTGAGAATGAATATCCCTCAATGGTTACAGCTCTGACTACAGTCTGATTTATGATAGAGAAGCTGAAAATTGATATTATAAACAAAGTAAGTATCGCAATATGTTTTTTCTTAATAACTACCACCTCCAATGGTAACTCAAGTATTACCTCTCTTTGAAGAGATATATAAAATCTTTTGAAAAATTAAGCAATAGTTTAATATATTTTAAGAATATAAGATACTTTCAATTTCTTTTTCTTTATTTTTATCCAAAACAATGATAAATCTTCTATGAATACCATTGTCTTGTTTTTATCCCATTAATGGATTCAAAAAATAAGGAAAGGGGAAGGAATAAACTCTCTTTGAGGTCTATTTTTTCCTTCTCTTAACTAAAACTACTATTCCAGTAACGAAAAGAGCTATAAAACTAGAAGTCCAGCTATAAGGTACCTGTATCTCCTTTATTTCAGTTTCATATAGTATTTCTATTTTCGAGGTTTCACCTTCGCTTTGTACCTTATGCATAAAATCATAATTAGCAATTACTCCCCAATCTTTGTTGTAAACCACTTCCATTTTATGGTCTACCTTAAAGTTGCCAAGAAACATTATAGTACCGTGATATTCATGTTTTATTGAGAAAGTACTAGCAGTATTCTTTATTGTTATACCCTCAGTTTCATTATCTGGAAGAGATGCAAAATTCTCATACGCATAATCAAAGTAATTTTCACTTCCAGTTGATAATTGTACTGTAATGGGTAATATTGGTGTGATTATCACTTTGCCTGTACTAGTTTCAGGACTTAACCAATATATATCAGAAGCATTTTTCCCTATGGATACACCATTTAGGTAATATTCTCCCCATTGCTCCTCTGTATAATATAACTCATAGAGACCATCTAAACCTAAATCATTCAGATCTTTGAGTAGTTTTATTTTAAAAACATCTCCTTCTGACATGTTTTTTCCTTCTTTTATTCCAATTACATAATGTTCTCCAAATTCTTCTGAGGAAGCTTCGTATTTTGTCAATTTCCAAGCTAATTCGGCACCTGTTACTAGGTTATTTGAAAACTCAAATCCCTCTATTGTTACAGCTCTAACAATTGTTTGACTTGTAATAGAAAAGCTGAAAATAGATATTATAAGCAATGCAAATATTGTAATATGTTTCTTTTTAATAATTTCCACCTCCAATGGTAACTCAAATTCTAATTTTGTTTAAAGATATATTTAACTCTTTTTAAAAAAGAAATATACAGTTATAAAATTAAACATTCACTGAAATTTATCACTTTTTCTCTTCTCTAATCCAAAACAATGATAAATATATTAAGTAAACATTCTATATGGAATTTACCATTAAACCAATTGGTTTTATTGAAACTCCTTTTGAAGAGTATGATGATACTCCTATTCAACCTGGTTTTTCTGATGCTTTTGGTACGGTTTGCGTTAATTCTGAATACAAAACTGGATTGAAAGATTTAGATGGTTTTTCTCACATTATTCTCCTCTATTATTTTGACCGATCAGAAGAAGAGAATTTGATAGTTAAACCATTTCTGGATGATGAACCTAAAGGCATCTTTGCAATAAGACACTTTAACCGTCCTAATCATATCGGTTTGTCTATTGTTCAGCTGATCAAGATAGAGGGATGTAAATTGTTAGTTAAAGGCATAGATGTTCTAAATAATACTCCTCTCATAGATATTAAACCATTAGTTCCCGAATTCGATCTAAAAGATATTGAAGAATGCAAAGTTGGCTGGTTGGAGAAAAGAAAAAATAATAAAGATAACAGTTAAGAAGCTCTGTTTTCAAAAGACTCATAGCTGATAACTATGGCAAAAATTGATTGTGCGGTCATTTTGGCAGGTGGAAAAGGAACAAGACTTGAACCTTTGACAAGTTACAAACCTAAACCTCTTGTACCTGTAACTCTCATACCCATGATAGATTTTGCCATCGAACAAGTTAGACATGCAGGAATTAAAAAAATTGTTTTTGCTGTAAAATATCTAGGATACCAGATAAAGCAATATCTTTCCGAAAACTCTAAATTTGATGATTTGGAAATTCATGTTCCAGAAATCGATCCTGTTGGTACTGCTGATGCTGTTAGAAAACTTTCTAAATATATTGAAGGTGATTTTGTTGTATCTATGGCAGATATTGTCAGTAATATGAATCTGAAGAAGATGATTGATTTCTTCTACTCAACTGATGCATATGCAACTATCAGCCTGAAAAATATAGATTTTCCAACAAAGAAATTTGGGGTGATTCTATTGGATGAGAAACAGAATATAGAGATTTTTCTGGAAAAACCTCGTCCTGAAGAGATGTTATTCACAACATTAGCTTTTGCGTATAGACAAGTTTCAGAATTTCATCATAATCTTGTAAATACAGGCGTTTATATCTTCAAACAAAGAGCTCTTGAAATTCTTGATAGTTTCAAAGATATAGATGATTTTGGTCAGGATTTATTCCCATATCTACTACAAGAAAGATTCAGATTAAACGGTTTTGTTAATGATTCATACTGGATGGATTGTGGGAATATTAGGAGTTATCTCTGGTCTAACTTTGATGTTCTTAGGGGATTTGTTGATGGATTTGCTCCTCCTGGAAAGAAAGAAAATGGTAATTGGATTGGGGAAAATTGTACAATAGCTGATTCAGCTAAACTCATTGCTCCAGTAGTTCTGGGGAATAACGTTTTCATAGAAGATAATTCCACTGTAGGTCCTTACAGTGTTATACACGACAATGTTAAAATCAATTCTAATACCATAATTGATCATAGTGTTATCTGGGAAGATTCAATTATTGGTAAGGAATCATTTGTTCACAATTCTGTGATTTGTGATAAGGTTGAGCTAGTTGATAAAAGTAAAATTATAAATTACTCTGCAATAAATAATTAGTAAAGGTGAAAGAAAAATCATGAAACAACTTACGAGAAAATTCCTCAATTGCATGCTTTTAATCAGCATTTTATTTTCTATCTTTCAGACTTCTTTTCCAGCAAAGGGAGCTGATACAAGTATCACATTTTGGGATATGCTGATGACCGTTGATAATGTTAGAGATTATGATGGAGTTAGGATTGTTGTTTTCTTTTTACCCACTTGTGGTCACTGTATTGACGAAATAGATGTTCTGAAAGATATAGATGATGATTATGATGTAACCATTTTTGAATTAAATGCTAGGAAAGAAAGCACTAATCAAACTCTAATTGATTTCAAAGCCAATTACACTATCCCTGCTTCATGGATTCTTGGTTATTCAACTGATGAATCTGAAGACCTTTTTCAAATTGGTGGTGTTCCAACTTCTGTTGTTCTTGATGATTTGGGGAGGATAGTATCTGTACTCATAGGTTTTACTGGTTATACTACTCTTGAATCAAAAATTGATGATGCAATCAATCATAGAACAGAAAATTATAACACAGATTATGATACTGATCCTTTTCAACAATTAAGAGCTCTTTTCATAATTATTGGAGTAGGCGTTGGAGTAGTTGTTGTCTATTTCTTAGTAAAATCTTTTAGATCTAAATAAAGAGAATGAAATTCAGCTCGCTTGAGCTTCTGCTTCTTCTTTTTCTT
>JAGLTB010000215.1 GCA_023270155.1 Candidatus Heimdallarchaeota archaeon
TCTAATATTTGTGCAATTTGTATGACATCCTCAATTTCTAATCCCTCTGGAATATAATCACTACCATTGAGTCTGACACCAATAATGAAATCATTGCCACATTTTCTTCTAACTTCTCTAATTACTTCTACTGCTGCTCTTGTTCTGTTTTCGAATGATTGATTGCCATATTTGTCATCTCGTTTGTTTGTTCGCAGAGAAAAGAATTGATTGAGTAAATAACCGTGACCTGCATGAATTTCTACACCGTCAAAACCTGCCTTCTTAGTTCTTAAACATGCACTACCATATCCCTTCACGATATTGGAAATCTGTTTTGTTGTTAATGGTTTGGGGTTTTCTCCTGACATTTCAAATGGTACAGCTGAGGGAGCAACAGCTTGAAGACCAATCATAAAAGAAGATGCTTGAGCTCCTGCATGATATATTTGTAATATAGTGTGGGCACCATGTCTTTTAATCGCACTTACTAACTCCTTGAATTTTTTGATTCTTTTATTACTGTCAATACTCAACATTGTGGTTGTTCCAGCACCTACCCTATCGAAATAAGCACCTTCTACAATTATCAAACCTGCTCCTCCCTTAGACCTTAGTTCATAGTATTTAATCAACTTATCAGGGACATTTCCTTCCTCGTCTCCAAAATTTGTATCCATTCCAGGCATTATGATTTTATTTTTAATCTTGATATTGTTCAGAATAAATGGTTCAAGTAATTTCATTGTTCTTCCTCAAATTAGCGAAATCTTAAGAAAATTGAGTTGAATAAAAAGATTTGGAAAAAATGCAGCTATCTTATTTTAATCTTCAATAACCTGCTATTTTTTGTACATCGACGTAAGGTACTTCTCCTAATATTCTGGGGCGGTGATTCTTCTTCATATTCTCGAGTTCTTTTGGTAAGTACATGAATAAGATAACATCCCGTACTTGGATAAAGCTATTTAGTTTCTTCATCCAATCTGATTCTAACTTATTTTCTTCTTCGTACCCATTCATGAATAAGGGCAGGAATCTCTTAACAAAATCCTCCTGTGCTTTTCGATCCTGATTCAACTGTGTAAAATATAGTGGATAATACAAAGCAACTGCGATTTCTGAAATAAACCACTTGTAACAAGTTCTATCAAAGTCTAATAATGCAGTAATTTTATCACCTTTAACGAAGAAATTACCTGTATGTAAATCTCCATGAACAAGACCATAAACATCCTTGTTTTTTGGTAAATTCTCTATTTCTTGAAACAGCTCTGTTATTCGATCAACGACTTCCTTGTCTTCACCCTTGAGTAACCATTTGATATCGATAGAAGGTTTAAAGTCATATCTCTTAGCTTCCTTTCCTTTATAATTCTTTGAAAGAGCATGCATTTGCCCTATCATTCTTCCATATTCTTTGATAATTTCATTTGACCAATTTTGTGGATTCCTATGATCTAGATGCTCTCCTTTTGCTTTTTCAAAAGATACAACATTATAATGTCCGTCATCCAAATTTACCTTTTCTAGTATTTTATTATTCACAGATTTTATGGACTTAACTACAGGTATATCATTTTCTACAAGATACGAAACCCAATCCAATTCAGCTTGAACAAGTTCAGAAGTCATATGCTTGCTTTCTCCTATACGTATGAAATAATCTTGGTTATCCTTTTGGAACGAATAGACAAAATTTTCAAACCCTCCAACATAAGTCAAGTCTTCAGATTTTGTTCCATAGAGCTCACAAATCTTATTTAGATGCTTTTTTGAGATTTTCTCTGATTCTTGATTACTCATAAACATGGTGACTTTTTCAGCACTTATAAGTAATAGTGTGCTGAAGCAAAATTATTTTTACACAATATTACAAATGATTGAACAAATCAAAAGAAAATAACGACATGTCTTCTAATAAGGTGATACCCCATTTTTAATATCTTATTTTATAATAAGGGAGACAATATAAGAAGGTGGG
>JAGLTB010000216.1 GCA_023270155.1 Candidatus Heimdallarchaeota archaeon
TTCCATCGAGTGCAGTATATAGAAAGAATTTCCAAAAAATCCTTCAACTTGTTTCTTTAGATAATTTGATGTTTGAAACAGATAGTCCATTTCATTCACTTGAGAAAGGAGAGAATAACACTCCATTAAGTATTCCAACTCTGGTTAGAAATGGAGCTAGAATACTGGAAGTAGAAGAAAAAGAACTAGCTTACATAACTACAAAGAATGTTAAAGATTTCTACAGGTTGTAGACCATCACTAAATAAAAGCAATTTCGAAATAATTGCTTCCTATGAGGTAGTATTTAGGAAGAGAGTCAGTTGCTTTTCTTACATTTGGTATAGTAAATGATTCTAGAATATCTTCAATTTCTTTTTCAAATTTAGGATTGGTGGAATAGTATATACTCTTAATTTCTTTGGCTTGGTAAATGAGTTCTAATCCAGTTTTAATGTCCTTGAAAAGTGTTTTGAATTTTCTGTTTGTTCTGTCTACTTCCCAATGACCATGAAAATAATGATGAATCACATATGGATCTAGAGAAGTTTTCAGACTAACAGGAGACTGTATTTTTTCTTCTCCATCTGAAGTCAAATTCAAATTCCTAGATAATACATAGGAGTTGATATATCTGTTTAGAGTAATAGCTTCCTTTCGAATTGTGTTTATTGTTCTTGCTCCACTGACAATTTTTGCTAATTCTTCAACAAATAGACCAGAGGAGGAACCAAAAGTTGGAGTATCTATAACATCAATGCTTATATCTGAAACCATTTTTTTTGCAACGAGAGCGTTTTCAAATACTACTGGAGTGAAGAAGGAGGAATGAACACTGATCAGAGTGTCGAAATCTTCTGCTAAATAAGTGTATAGTTCAACAAAATCCTTTATGCTTGGCGAATAAATATTCGCTTTCTTATCCTTGCTAGCTTTTGTTATCAGTTCTCTTGTTTGGAATTCGTGTATGTGCAATTGCTCCTTATGTTTGATACCTTTTGAGTCTACCAAAAAATAACCAATTGGAAAAATATTATGTACATCATAAAATTCTCTTGGAATTTCACGGGAAGTATCGATTACAATTGCGGGTTTCATTTGAGTTGGAATATTTTCAGAACCAAGTTAGATAAAGTTTACCATAGATTAATTTTGTTCGGATTCCTTTTGTTTCTCAAAAAAATCATTGTAATCATCTTGGAAAACTTCTATAGCAATGGGACCAGACCATCCACAGTCTTCTTTGGTGCATGCAAATATTACCATAAATATAGTTGCATTTTCTATCTTCGCGGGAGAGAAACAGACAGGACATACTTTAAGTATATCTCTGGTTGAACTACGCTTGATTTTCACATCAGGAATATCTTCTTCAAAATCATCTTCTTCAAAGGAATTAATAAAAGCCACCCATTTAGAACTGTACTTCAATATTTGAAGGTGGAAATCCAGATTCCTCAAGGATTGCCTTAATTTTATATCTATGATCTCCTTGCAACTCAATTCTGCCTTCCTTTGCAGTTCCGCCACAAGCAAGTCTTGACTTAAGTTTCTTTGCTAGGGCACTTAGATCTACTTCATTAGGATCAATACCAGTTACAAGAGTATAATTTTTACCATATCTTCTCTTCTCGATGAAAACTCTAATGATTTGTTCTTCTTTAGCTATTTCTTCACAAACACATAAATCGGTGGGTAATCCACACACAGCACAAAGCTCATCTGACACATCATTAAGAACGTAAAATAATATTTATACTTTTGCATTTCTACTGCTTTTTCTTGTGGTTTTCTAGAGAATCTGTTTGATTATTTTATCTATTAGAATAACTTAAATAAATAGGAAAAAATCTCTGGTTGTGAATATTTTAATTGTAGATGCTCTTGCTGCAAATGAAGGTAGAAGGAAATTTTCTCGAGATGTAATAGGAGTTGGACCTCGATTGTTAGCAGGTATCTGCGATAAACAAGATATTTATTCAAGAATCACTCGTGTTGAAGATCTTTTGGAACAAGAGAACGTTGCTTCTATACAAACATCGGAGATTTTTTTCATAAGTGCAATGACTGTAGATGAAATTGCTGTTAAGAAAGTTGTCATGAAAATAAGAGAGGAGAACAATTCAGCATTCATTGTTTTAGGTGGCCCGATCACAACAAATCCAGAAATACTTCAAAAGCTTGAAATCAATTTAGCAGTCTATGGTGAGGGTGAATTCATTGTAAATGAATTAATGAACAACAATTTTTCTATTGAATCGCTATCAACAATCGATAATGAAATACGTGAAATTAAAGGAAAATATTATGTTAAAAGAAACGATACTCCTAAGATTAATCCTTTTGATATTTTCACACCATCTAACAATCGTGTAAAAGATTATCCTGATCACTGGTTTTCGAAAGTTTATGTTGAAACTGTAAGGGGTTGCTCGAATTTTTATCGAGGAGAACTTGTCAAACAATCTAGAGGATGTAGTGAGTGTGGGAACTGCGAAGACATTGATGAGATAATTACAGGAGATTGTCCTGAGGATATCCCTCCAGGTTGTGGTTTTTGCTCAGTTCCATCCATATTTGGTCCTTCTAGGAGTCGTACAATTGATTCAATTGTAACCGAAGTTGGGGGACTATTCAAAAACGGAGTAAGACGGATAGTATTATCTGCACCTGGTTTTCTCGATTTCCAAAGAGAGAGAAAAGAAGATCACATATATTCACCTACTTCTCCACAAGTAAACTTAGAGAGAATAGAAGAGCTTTTGTCCAAATTAGCAAAAATAAGAGATTCTCAAGCAAATCTTTGTAGCATATCAATCGAAAATGTAAAGCCTTCATTAGTTAATATCAAAGCAACAAAAATTATAGGAAAATATCTTCCAAATACTTCTATCAGTATTGGATGTGAAACATTCGATCTTGCTCATAGTAATAAAATCGGAAGGCCTTCATCTCCAACTCAGGCTCTAACAGCAGCAAAATACTTCAAAGAGGCGGGAATAAATCCACAAATATATTTAATCCATTCTTTACCTGGAGAAACTATTCAATCTTTAGACAAAACCATTGAAGTCGTCAAGGGAGAATTAGCTGATATTGCAGAGAAAATAACAGTCTACAAATATCTCCCACTTCCAAACTCACCATTCACCAAAACAAAAGTTTCTCAACCAATTGACAGACATCTTCTTCAAACAAGACGTGAAGAGTTAAAGAAAGCAATAATTGATTTTAATTTTAGAAAAAAAGAAGAAATGCTCGATTCTGAAATAATAGTTATTGCTGCTGAGAACGATAGAATTCGAAGGAATACGTATATTTGCTATCCTATAAACAGTGGTCCTGCAGTAAGTGTTGAATCTCAAGAGAATATAATAAGAAAGACTCTGAGTGTAAGAGTCACTAAGGTCATAAGTGATAAATTAGTTGTTGGACGTTCTTTGAAATTCAAGGAGAGATAGAAAAAGTAATCACATTTATTCTTTGATTTATTTTGAACAGAAAAAAAGAGTAATAAAGGGGACACCATTCTGCATTATGTCTTAAACAATTCACAAAGAGAGATTATATGATAGAATACGCTACGAAAAACATGGATTCATTCTTCTCTACCATGCCAGCAAAATATCAAGGACCAAAGTTTGATGCGCATGTTCATCTTGGAAAAGAAAAAGATATCAAAGTTATGCTCAAATACACAGAAAAATTCAATGTCAAAAGATTAATGGGAATAGTAAGGACTACTGAAAGTCGCGATGCGATCTCAAAGAAATTCCCTGATATCTTCAATTTCGCTTTATTCGTTTCCATTAGGGAAGCTTTAGAAGGAGATGTAAAGAAATCTATCCAATTACTTGACGAAGCTTATGAAAAAGGATTCAAACTGGGAAAACTTTGGTTTTCTCCTCGATGGATAGACTATGCAGACGAGACATGGAAAATAGATTTCCGACCTAACGATCTCCATCTTAATGATCCAAATTTGGAGCCAATCTTCTCGAGACTTGAGGATTATGGTTTTATTCTATTACTTCATGTTGGAGATCCTGATTTAATGTATCAGAGAAGATACCAGCCAACTAGTAAATATGGAACAAAAGAAAGCCATCTAAAAGCGCTAGAAAATCTTTTATCAACTTATCCAAAACTTCGAGTAATTGGCGCTCATATGGCTGGTCAACCTGAAAATCTTGAAAAGTTAAGTGAATGGATGAAAAAATACCCAAATCTGATTGTCGATACAGCTTCAGCTAGATGGATGGCGAGGGAGTTCGGTCATCAGATAGAAAGAACTAAAGATTTCTTTGAAAGATTCTCGGAACGAATTCTATTCGGTTCTGATTTTGTTACCGGTAGAACTGATAGAGAACCACTTCCTGGATATTATATACATAGATATCTAAGCTATCAAGCACTATTGGAATCTGATATTAGAAATCTAAAACTTCCACTTGATGACCTAGATAATGAAAACGGAACAATGATAAATGGTTTGGATTTATCTGAAAAAATATTAAAGAAAATATATTGGGAAAATAGTAAGAAGCTGTTTAATTCAGCTTAACAATTTCTGTTTAATCTAGCAATAAGGGGTCTACATTTTTCCATTCAGGATTTGAGTTCTCAAAATCCTTCCTTTCTTTCTCAGTAGTATCAACTGATTTTATTTGACAATAATCATCTCCACACAAAACACATTTTGTATGGATAGCTTTCGTATTAGGATTTGTTGTCATTGAATTCGATGCATCAATGTAACAATAAAGTTTCCCTAGATCTTCTTCATCATATTCTTTGAATATCTTAGCAAGTATACAATCATGAATTTCCAGTTTGGAATAATCAAAACTATCTTCTTGAGTTAATGAGATTATATCACGAGCATCTATGTACTCTTTATCTTCATAGATATATTTGCTATGAACACCATAGTGGGAGAGATCTTGGTGACCTTCCATTGCTCGTTTTCCTGCTCTACTCCCATATTCTATTATGCTTTTAAGTATGAGTTCTTTTCCTTTTTTTTCACCTAATTCTTGAACGAGAATTTTGGAAAATGATAAATGCATTAAAGCTAGGCGAATCATTGCGATTTCAACTTGTTCTTTTGCTTCTTCAAAAGGTACTTTATCCATAGAATAATTATTGATTTGACACATATAAATTTGTGTCAGAGAAATATTGCCAGGAGATTCTATGAATTTCGTTCTAATATACCCATTCTCTCCCTAAGTTGCCCAAAGTGGTTAACAGTATGAAAGATATTCTGTTTTATCGCTTCTTTAACAGTAGTTGTTTCTCCCCATTGAAAAGTAAATGCCTCTGATAGTTTCTCTTCATCAAAATCTTGAACAGCATGTATCATACGATCAATTGAAAGATTTAAATCATTTTGTGGATCATCTGATTTAATAAATTTCTTAGAATCTTTAAGAAACCAATTACCTGCATCCTCATATATAGCTTGAATTGTATGATAAAGGGTTTGAATTATTGAAAATTCTGTTTGGGAAATCTTATAATTCCAAGCATCCTTTGATTTAATTCTTTTAATCGTTTTCAACCCAAAAATTCGAAGATATTCCAAAAACTCAATATAAACAGAAATCTGTTTCATAATTGACATAAATTTATACCGTTAAATAAGTTTACGAAGCTAAATAATCAAAAGCAGGGAAAATAAGGATTATCGCGCTTTTACAGGTTTAGCAATCAATGATCGTTG
>JAGLTB010000217.1 GCA_023270155.1 Candidatus Heimdallarchaeota archaeon
TAAGGATGAGATCATTCTTTTTAGGAGAAAAGTATCATATTTTCTTGGAAAAACTTGATATTCATTATGATAAACCTATATCTATTCTAGAAGTAAATTCTGAAAAAACGGAAAAAATTACATATGAGAAAGAACAAAGATGATAATAGAAATTAAATAAGAAAAAGAAGATGATGTTTCTTACTTCTAAGAAACTTCTATTATAATGATTTTCCACAACTTTGACAGAACTTTCCTTCGATTGTTATTTTAGCTCCACAATGAGAACAGAAACGCTCATTTGTTGAATCAACTGTTGGTACAGATGGAGTTTGAGTCATCTCTGCTTGAGTTGAGTCTTGTACGGATTCTGCAGGTGTTTTTCTTCCTGTTGGAGGTTCAACAATCATGATATCTCTACTTAGATTTCTGAAACCGAATAGCATCACGACAAATCCAATGAGACTTCCAAAAGAACCATAGTCGTTAAAAATCGAAGTTAGTTGAGCAATTACATTCAATGCAATACCAATAAAGAGTAACATAGAAGGTTTACCTTTGAAACGACCTTGAACATTATATTCTTTGAATAGCTGATATATCAAATATACACCTACAGCAAGTGACATATTTCCCAGAATAGTTACAACGTTTCCGAATGTTCCAGGGATGAATATTCCTGCTATCTCTGCAATAACAAATCCGTAAAATCCATAACTTATGTATTTTGTAGTTTCTTCTTCTGGTTCAGATTCATGTAGTTTTTTAAAACCAGTTCCTAATCGGTAGTATTGTACATAAATTATAATCATTATTACGAACAAAGCAACGAAAGCAATTCCTAAAAGAATTAAAGCAACTAAACCTGTAGATATTAGTTCACTTGTAAAAAGGATTTCTCCAGACTCATAGATATTATCCAGATCAAAATCTTCCAAAGCAAAACCCAGATTAACTAAGAATACGAAAAATGTGATTAGAAGGATAACGGCCAGTATTAATCCAAGAATTGTCGCCCAGATCAAATATTGATATAGTTTCTTAGAACTGATCGAAATCTTATTCTTTGCATTCTCGAATGGGTTCATTGTATAAGTTTGATTCATTTTTATCATTGAAGAAAAGGCTCTTCTGTTTTAAATATGTAATCATTTATCAAAAATAATAAAATAGAAAAAAGAAGAAGAGTTTTTTGACTCTAAATATTCGCTCCGCAATTTTCACAGAATTTTGCTCCACTCTGAGCTTTTGCCCCACAGCTTGAACAGAATAAAACATCAGTAGAAGATGAGGTTTCAGGAGCAGACGGAACGGGAGTACTAGGAGCTGGTCTCGCAGGATGGGGTTCATAAGTTGCTTGAGTAGAGACACTCCTTCTAGCCCCAGGTTGTGCAAGAGGAGCTCGTATTAATGTTAAATCAGTAGTAAGTTCTCTAAAACCAAAAACCAACAGAATAGGAATTAGAATGGAAATTAATGATCCAAAGACTGTGAAGATTTGTACTATTGTACTTGCTACAGATAATACTCCTGCTGTGAGGAGTAAATATGAGGGAGCTTTTGGAAATCGTTCTTGTTTTTGGTAATCCACAAAAGTCCTATTAATGAAATAAAATCCTAATGCTAGTGAAATTGTTCCCATGATAGATATTATAGTACCTATATATCCTACAGTAAAGAATCCAACAACAATTCCTAAGATTAAAGCCATTACATAACCTATCAATCCATAACCTGCATTTCTTGCGTTGTTGGAAATTGGATCTGCTTTATAAAGAAGACTAAATCCAGTTCCAAGTCTATAGTATTGAATATATGTCATTATTAATACAATAACAAACATTATACCTAGAAGAGCAAGAAAAACTAAAAGACCAGTCCCTACACCGAAAATCATGTCCTCGAGTGAAGAGATGTTAGTTGGATCAAAAGTTGCTAAATCAAATCCTAAGGGAACAAGAAAAACAAAGAAAGCAATGATAATTAGAATCACGAATGCAATACCAGAGAGTACTAACCAAAGCTGGTATCGATAGAGTTTTTGAGAACTATCTATTAACCTACTTTTAGCATAATCTAATGGATGCGTTTGAGTTTGTTGAACCAAATGTTTACACCAAGAGGAATTTATCCTCGCATATTTAAATAGGTATTCTTTCATCGATGATTTAATTTAACAAAACACAAAATTAATCTATGAAATCAATAGAAAAATCACTTTTCGATTTCGTCTCCACAATAGGGACAGAATTCAAAATCCTCTGCTAATTCTCTTTTACAGTTTGAGCATGCTAACTTGATGCTTTTACCACAATAGGGGCAAAATTCAAAATCCTCATTCAGCTCCTTGTCACAATGAGGACATTGAAGAATTGGAAGTATTTCTTCTGGTTTTTTTTCCTTTTTCGGTTTAGGTTGCTCTTCTGGAAGCATGTTTTCAGGGATAGGAATTTCTTGTTTTGTAGGAGAAGGAGCAGAATTTGTTGGAGCTTCTACAGCTAAACCTTGTGGAACGGGTGGAACATCTTGAAGTTGAGATCTTCTTGTTATCTCGTCTTTTGATGAACCTGAAGATGATATTTTCTTTTTCACCTTTTCAACTAGTTTCTTCACACCACTCATTTAATCAAATGATATAACACACTATCTTTTTTATATTTTGCTTTACTCCCCGCGCTAAAAAGTAATAAAAAACGATTTATTTCAAAAAAACGCTAATTTAATCCGTAGATTCATATTTATTGTGAAATACAAACTTGTTAAGATTCATTCTTTCAGGCCGGTTTCTTTCATGTTCAAGTTGATGTTCTTCTAGAACACCTTCAAAATCCTTATTATGTTTTCCAATCCCTAAAACTGCAATTAATTTCATATCGGGAGGAATGTTTAGAATTTCTTTTGCAATATCCTCTTTGAAACCCGCCATTGGATGAGCTACTAATCCTAAATCAGTCGCACGGAGGATGAGAAAAGCTGTTGCCATTCCAGTATCAAATAAGAAATAGATCTTATCTTTGATAACACAATCGAATTCTTGTTTACTAAACACAGCAACTATCACAGAAGCTTTCTGAGCCCAAGCATTTCCCCTTGTTAATGCAGGATGAAACCTTTCCAAATTCTCTTTACCATGAATGAAAACATATCGCCAAGGTTGATTATTGGAACATGAAGGAGCTAACTGTGCATGTTTTGCTAAATCATTTATCAGTTCATCAGTTACTTCTATAGGGAGAAGAGCTTTGTATGCTCGACGATTTTCTATGACTTCTTTTAATTCCACTGTTTCACCTAATCAGCTCTATTTTCAATCAAATTCTTTAATGTTTGGTGGACATCAAATGTGTGCCCTGAGACTTCAACTTTCGGCCAAATGTGTGCAATCTTACCTTCAGGGTCGATGAGAAAAGTCATTCTCTTAGCAACAGACATTAGTTTGCTTAAAATCGAACCAGAATCTTTTGCACCATAAGCTTCGATAACGTTAAAATTCTCATCACTCAGAAGTGGAAAAGAGATATTTTGTTTTTCTATAAAATTAACATGACTTTTAGCAGAATCAGCACTAACGCCTAAAACAACAGCATTCAAATCCTGGAAAAGGTCTAGGTTTGCAGTGAAATCACAAGCTTCTTTTGTACAACCAGGAGTTTGGTCCTTAGGATAGAAATAAAGTACTATCCATTTTCCCTTATAATCATTTAAACAAATTTCCTTCTTTTCTGAATTATGCAAACAGAAGAGAGGAGCTATATCACCTATTTCTAACATTTTATCAACTCTATTTATGAAATTAAATCATTGAGAGAACCTTTAACATCCTCAACATGATCTTTTACTTTTACTTTTTCCCATACTTTAGCTATTTTCCCTTCGGGATTGATTAAGAATGTAGACCTAACTACACCCATGTATTCTTTGCCGTACAACTTCTTCATTTGCCACACACCAAATTTTTCGAGTACATCATGTTCTGGATCACTCAATAAAATATGCTGTAAACTGTATTTTTCTATGAATTTTGTATGGCTTTTGGGAGCATCAGGACTGATACCTATTATCTCGGTTTTCATGTCCTTAAATTCTAGAAAATTATCAGAAAAATCACAAGCTTCTGTTGTACAACCAGGAGTCATATCTTTGGGATAGAAATAAACTACGACCCATTTACCTGTAAAATCTTTCAAACATATTCTTTCATCAAGCTCATTTGGCAAGCAAAATGATGGTGCTATATCTCCTTCTTTTAACATTAAATCACCTTAAAGTTCTCTACCTTTTCTTCTTTCTTTTCTAACAAATTCAGTAACTTCATCTAGATTTGGAACAGTAGACATTTCATAGATCTTCATAAAAAGAATTTCTTTATTTTCAGCAACCAGAATGTTCACCCTCTTCGAAACACCTTTTTGCTCATCAAGAATTCCGATTTTTTTTGCTAAACCTCCATGTGGACAAAAATCAGCCAACAATTGAGTTTTTTCAATACCTAATTCTTCAGCCCAAGCTCTTTTAGTTGGGTCACTATCTACACTAATTCCAACAGGGAGAATACCTAAATCTGACAATTCATCAAAGTTATTTTCTAGAGATTGCATCTGTTTAGCACATACACCTGTCCATGCTAGAGGATGAAAAGAGAGAAGTACCATTTTATCTTTTATGTCATAAAGACGAAACTTTTCATTGTTTTGATTCTTTAGTGTAAAATCAGGAATAATTTCTCCTACTTTCATTAAAATCACCAAGTTATTTAAGACTAGTAAGTCCCTTAAAAGTTAAGGTTCTACAAAAAACTCATTTAGTCATAGAATTAATAGAAATACGATAAAACTTAAATGTATTTAATCAGAAGATTATAAGAATCTGGTATGAGTGATGGACCAAAAATTTTCAAGATAGTTCTAATAGGTGATGGAGCTGTGGGAAAGACAAGTTTGAGAAGAAACTATCTTGGAAAAAGCTTCAGAGAAAATTATTTGATGACAATCGGTGCAGATTTTTCAGTTAAGCAGGTTCCTTATGAAGATTATATGGTGAATCTTCAAATATGGGATCTAGCAGGCCAGCCAAGGTTTTCTGAAGTCAGAGGTGCTTATTACACCAATTGCTATGGGGCTTTAGTTATTTTTGATGTTACTCGACCCAATACATTTACTAACGTAGATTACTGGATAAATGAGTTAATTAGATTTAACGATAACAAACTTGTTCCTATGGTAATAATCGGAAACAAAGTTGACTTGAGAGGATCTACACCTCAAGAAATACAAGTAGACAGTAACTCAGCTTTAGCTTACTCAGCTACACTAAGTGATTGGGGAGGATTAAAAGTAGACTATATTGAAACATCTGCATTGTCGGGTCAAAATGTTAATTCTTCTTTTGAAAGATTGATAGATAAGATATACTATCGAATAGGAATATAAAAACAAAAATAAGAAAATTAAGGTATTTTGTAATAAACAGAATCTTCAGTTTTTGTTTCCTTAAGAGTTCTGAAAATAATGTAGATTATTGTTAAAGAAACTGCTGTTATGATTGTAGATAAAAAGATTGCCAGATATGGGAGGGAAGCTGTTGCCATATTTACACCTTAAATCTAATGGATATTTTTAGAATCGGTTATTTAAAAAATCTACTCTAGAAAAAATGAAAAAGAAAGGGAGGAAGATTATTCCAATCCGCGACTTTCTAGTCTATTCTTTATGAAAGGCATTCGAATTACATATCTGAACGCTTCAATTAGAAGACATAGACCCATAGTAAATCCTAGAATAATTGCCCAATCAACTCCTCTTAAGAAGAAGTAATAGCCTTCCGTAAAACTACTGAAAACGATACCTATTGGTCGGACATAAACTGCACCAAGAAGTAAAATCCAGGATAACAGAACCGCGAAAATGAGGTATCTGTTCTTGAAAGGACGAGATTTAATCAAAGGCGTTTCATTGTCATTCCGCGCCACGAATACAAACCAAAGTTCAAATGAGAGCGTTGTAACGAATGCCATGACTTGCGCATAAGCTAGTTTATTTTGTGTGATGAAAGCAGTTGCAGCTTCTCCAGTTAAGCCTAATCTTAAAGCTTCTTGCTCAAAGATAGTAAAACCAAGAGCATTGTATCCAATTAAGAAGATTCCAACTGATGCAAAGAAAGCAACAATACCTGCAAGAACTGCAAAGACATATATATCTTTTACAAAAGAGGACTGTTTAATCCTTGGAGGTCTCTGCATTAATTTAGGATCATATGGATCAAAGGAAAGAGCTAAAGCAGGTAAAGCATCAGTAAGAAGGTTAAGGAATAATATTTGTAATGGTAGGAAAGGAAGAATACCCATAGTTGCTGTAATAATCAGGACAGCAAAAATCTCATCAAAGTTTGCAGAGAGTAAATAACGAATGAATTTCTTCATGTTTGCGAAAATATTTCGACCTTGTTCAACAGCAGCAACAATGGTACTAAAAGCATCATCAGTAATAACCATATCAGCTGTTTCTTTTGTAACATCAGTTCCTGTGATACCCATCGCAATACCTATATCAGCTTTCTTGATAGCTGGTGCATCGTTGACTCCATCACCTGTACAAGCTACTATGTGATCTAACTTTTGCAATGTTTCGACTACTCTGTATTTATCTTTTGGACTCATTCTGCTGTAAACTTTTACTTCTTCGATTATTTTTTCTAATTCCTCATCTGTCATTAAAGCGAAATCTTCACCTTTAACAATTAGATCTTTATCGCTTTCAATTATACCAATTTCTTTCGCAACTGCTATTGCTGTAGGTTCTTGATCTCCAGTAATCATAACTGAAGTAATTCCAGCATTCTTACATTCTTCTACTGAAGCTTTTACTTCTGGTCTTGCTGGATCAATCATTCCAGTTAATCCCACAAATACCATATTATCTTCTATTTCGTCTACTTTTTCTTTATTGTAATCATCAGGTAATTCTTTATATGCAACTGCAAGAACTCTTAGTGCTTTTTTTGCCATCTGTAGATTAGCATCCAAAATCTCTTTCTCAAGCGCTTTGGTTATTTTTAGCGATTTTCCAGAGGTCAGAACTGTGTTACATCTAGTGAGTACTATAGGAGGACTTCCTTTCATATAGGCAATTTTCTTCCCATTAACAATGTTAACAGTTGTCATTCTCTTTCTATCAGAATCAAAGAAAATTTCGTGGTCTCTCTTATTAAGTATCTTTTCTGTATAACCCGCTTTTTCAGCTAAAACAACTAGCGCAGCTTCTGTGGGATCTCCTTTAACATCAATTCTATCTCCATTTCTAAGAATCCCTGAGTTATTGCAATGATAGACTGCATCCATTGTTTTTACAAGAGCTTTATTTTCCATTGGATCTATTTTTCTTCCATCATGAGTAAAGTCTCCTTCAAGAAGATACCCAGATCCACCAACTTCTATTTTCCCATCGAAAGTCCATGCTTCTTTAACTGTCATTTCATTTCTAGTCAAAGTACCGGTTTTATCTGAACAGATGTAATCCACAGAACCTAGTGTTTCAACTGCTGGTAGTCTCGAAACAATAGTCTTCTTTTTAGCCATTCTTGACACACCAATGGCTAATGTAATTACAATTGCAGCAGGTAATCCTTCTGGAACAGCAGAGATTGCTAATGCAATTGCGGTTTCAAATCCTTCAAAAGCTGCAATCACGTAACTCACATCTGCATGTTTTGTTAAAATTTCTACAACCATCACCACTGCACAGATTACTAAAATGATTATTCCTAAAACTTTCCCAAATCTATCTAGTGCTTTTTGTAATGGTGTGTGTTCATGTTTTACTTGAGTCAATTCAGCTATTTTACCCATTTCAGTATTCATTCCAGTTGAAACAACTATAGCTTTTCCTCTTCCATATACACAAGTACATCCGCTGAAAATCATATTTTTCTTATCATGGGTTCTAGCTTTAGCTGGTACTAGATCCAGTTTTTTGGTAATTGGATGTGATTCTCCTGTAAGTGGAGCTTCATCTACTTTGAAACTATTAACTTCAAACAATCTACAATCAGCAGGGATTTTTTCTCCTACTTCCAAAAGAACAATATCTCCTGGAACAAGATCACTTGCGTGAATAATCTGTTCTTTTCCTTCTCTAATTACTAAAACATCTTGTTCGAAATATTCTTTCAACTTCTCTAAGGCTTGATTGGACCTAAAGTTTTGAACAAAGCCTATTATAGCATTGATAAGAACTATCGCAAATATTGCTATTGCGTCATAGATTTCTGTTCCTAAATGTCCAGGAGAAGTATTTTTGATACCAAATCCCAAGCTAATAAAACCAGCAGCAATAAGCAAAAGTACAAGAAAATCTGTGAATTGCTCAAAAATCATTTTGAGAATCTTGAATTTTTCCGTTATTGTAATTCTATTTGGTCCATGGGTTTCTAGTTTTGTTACCACATCGCGATCCCATAATCCTTTCTCATCTGACCCAAGTTTCTTCAGAATTTCTTTGGTTTTCATATTGTGCCAGGGTATTTCTTCAACTACCTCTGTAACGACTTCTTTCTTTCTTTTCTTTGACATTTCTACACCTTTGAATGTTCGATGCCTTGCACACTTTAGAATAGTGTTTTCGATTACATTTAAAAACCTTTTTTGAGCGTCATAAGGAAATAAATCACGCTTTCATTATATGTATAAGTTGAGATTAAATCAAAGAAGCTAATGTAGATACAAAAGTGTCTAAATCATCTTTAGTGTTATAAAAGTGAGGACTTATTCTGATACCACCAAACCTACTAGATGTTACAATCTGCTTAGTTCTAAGTTTCTTAACTATCTCAATGTTATTTTCTACTCTTAGGTTTATTATACCAGATCTGTTTTCTTTTGCTAATGGTGAAACAATCTTAGTTCCTTTCAGGTTTGATAGTTCTTCTATAAGATAATCGGTAAGTTGGAAAATTCTATCTTGAACTTTATCTATACCATAATCCAAAATAATTTGCATTCCTTCACTAGCAATCCAGTATAGAAAATCTCCGGGATTAATATCAGTAAATTTCTTAACAGAAGATTGGTATTCTAACTTCTTGACATCCCAATAGAG
>JAGLTB010000218.1 GCA_023270155.1 Candidatus Heimdallarchaeota archaeon
TTTTTGTTGTGATCAAAATGACTGAGGAAGAAAGCAGTAAAACTGATTTAAAACAAACAATGTTTAACGAAGTTATGGATGAAATTGAAGAAGAAATAATGGATGGTTTAGGAGAAATAATCATCGAAGAAAGACTTAAAACCATAATAACAGGGATTCAAGAAACTGTAAAAGAAAAAATAACTGAAATAATTCCTGATGATGTCTCAGAAAATATTACAGAGGTTCAGAAATTTATTATTGGAGAGAAAATTGCTCGAGTTGTAACAAAAGATGCAAAAACAAAACTAGCTGATTTAGTTTCGGAAATTGTAGAGAAAACATACGAAGTAATGTATGAACTTCGAAATGAGATTATTGAGGAAATTTTTGAAGAAACAGAAATAGAAGAAGAAGAAGAAGAAGAAGAAGAAGAAACAGCTGTAGCAGCTTAATTCCTTATTTCTTCCATTCTTTTGGAGCAACCACGGGTGGATGTATAAATCGTCGAATTATCGAAATCTCATCTATTTTTTCTAAATCCTCTATAGGTAATTGTATATCAATAGCACCGAAATTATCCTTCAAATGGTTTAAGCTTGTTGCTTTTGGAATTGGAAAAGCTCCTTTACTAATCACCCAAGCTAGACATACTTGCGCTGCACTTATCTTATTCCTTTTAGCTATTTCTTGTATAGTTGTATCTTTTAGCGCATGTCCTCTAGCTAATGGAGAATATGAAACAACTTGAATTCCTTTTTTACTATGATGTTCAAGTAATTGTTTTTGTTGAAGGTAAGGATGGTGTTCAATTTGATTTACAAAGATTGATTTATCACATACTTTCAAAGCTTCATCAATCATATTGGGAGTGAAATTGGAGACACCTATTTGTCTAACTCTCCCTTCATCAATCAACTTGCTAATTGCTCCTAAAGTTTTCTTGTGAGAATATCCCAAAGGAAAAGCAGGATAATGAACATATAAGATATCAATAACATCTAGTTTTAATTTCTTGAGAGATACCTCAGTTGATTTCAATACTGCTTTCGGTCTAAGTCTAAGAGGATGAAGTTTAGTAGCTATTGATATTTCATCTCTTTTGACAATCCCACCATCAAAAATCTCTTGCAGTCCTTCTCCTACATACGCTTCATTTCCATATCCTTGTGCGGTATCAATATGTCTATACCCAAGTTTTATTCCTTCTATTGTAGAAAATTTAGCTGCAGATTTTTTAAGCATCCAGGTTCCTAAACCAATTTTTGGTAGTATTAATTCAGACATACATCGATTTTTTATTTTGCATATAATAACTCTTTGCAAAAAATAGCTTTCAATCAGTTCTACTAAATACTTAATAATGAATGGAAAATGAAAGGTCATGGAATACCGTATGGTATTTGATGTTGGCTCTCAGGCAGTTAAATGTGCTATAGCTGATGAGAACAATAATCTAGTCTCTATTGAGTCTTTTGTTCCAAAAGCTATAAGCATAGCTGATGGTTTTGGAAGAATTAGAGATCCTGCAACCTATTGGGATAATATCCTAAAGTTAGCTGAGACTTCAATAAAGAAAGCTAAAATCAACCCAGGAGATATAAGATATATAACATCAACCGCTATAAGACCAAGTGTTGTTTTCACAGATGAAGATTTCAATGCAGTTTATATTGGTGCTAGTTTTGATATTTTGGGTATGGATTATGGAGACGAAATTGAAGAAAAGTACATGGAACTAAATGATGTTACATTATATCAAAGAACAGGGCATTTCCCTAATTTCTATATGGTTCCTGCAAGATTGGAGTGGTTAAGGCATAATCCTGAAGCTATAGGTAGTAAGAAGATAGCGCATTATTTGCCAGTAGATAGTTGGATATTAGTTAAACTAGGAGGAGAATTTCACACAAATAAGACAAGTGCTATGGAATCAGGTTTGTTTGATGTTGAAAAAGAAATGTGGATGGATGAATGGTATACTATTTTTAATTTAGATGACAATTTTTTTCCTCCGCATGTACTATCTGGTGAAGTAATAGGGCATGTATCTGAGACAATACATGATAAGCTAAAACTTGACTGTGATGCAGAGATTATTGCAGGATTACCTGATACTCAAGCTGCTTTACTAGCATCAAATAGTATAACTCCAGGTGACATTGGAATTGTTCTAGGTACAACCACACCAGTGCAAGCAGTAACAGAAAAATTCCTTATAGATCCTGATATGCACACATGGTCGTCTGGTATTTTCATTAAAAACCTATGTAAAAATTACATCCTCGAAGCAAGCACTGGTATAACTGGGCAACTAGTAAATTGGGTTGCTCGTTTGTTTGATTCTGATCAGATGGAAAACCTTGCTAAACCTACTGAAGATCAGTACAATGTCATCAAAACTAGATATAAGAAATTTGATGAAATTGAACAAACTACTCCAGAAGATAATTTTACTACTCAGGCTGTGTATGCAAGTTTGGGACCAATGCCTTTAGCTACCACACACACTGATAGAATGGCTGGTGAATTTTATTTTCCTAGTCCAAGTGGAGTTGAGGAATCTTATCTTCATCAAAATCAGCTTATAGGAGCTGTTTTTGATAATATTATGTTTGCAGTTTCAAAGAATATTGAATACGCAAAAAGAGTTGCGAGTTTCGATGATATTTCATTATCGATTTCTGGAGGAATATCAAGATTTAATTTGCTATGCCAAAGGACTTCAGATCTTATAAATAGACCACTTTTACACCTGAAAAAACCAGAAGCATCAATTTATGGGCTCTTATTTTTATGTGATATAGCTAGAGGGAAAATAAAGAATAAAGATGATTTAAATAAACGAATCCTAGAGAATGACAAATTGCACAAGATAGAACCTAGAACTTCAATGACTAAGAAACTTCAAATGAAATATGAAAGATGGTTAAAGATTGTTGACTTTAATCTTTAGTCTATTATATGTTTAAATCCTTCATTATATCGAACATCTCTTTTTCAGCTTCTTCTGCTTCTTCTGATATTGCATAGATTGTACCAAGTAAAGCTGCTCGATATTGTGTTTTTGCCGCCATTTCGACTTGCTGACATACTGTCCAAGCTTGTTCTAATGTTGCTCCACAACCTACATTTCCATGATT
>JAGLTB010000219.1 GCA_023270155.1 Candidatus Heimdallarchaeota archaeon
ATGAATTCGAATGATACAGTTCCATTTAACCCTACATGGTCTATTCCATACATAAAAATCATTTCTGATGCTAAAACACCAAATTGTATTTCATGTGTAAATGTTGAATTTACTAGTGAAGCTTGCCAGAGGTATGGAGCATATGTTGGATCTTTGAAGAGGTATTTATTGTAAATCATAAATCCTTCATAATCATCGGGTCTAATATTTTCATCATTGTGGAAATCATAGTTGTTTAAATCCATTGTTCCGTTTTCAACAGTGATTATTATCCTGTACCATGTATTTTCTGGAACAGTTACATTAATCATAAACAGATCATAATCACTGTCATCTATGTCAAAACTCGAATCAACAGAACCTCGACCTAAAGAATCGAGAGCAATATCCAATTCTTGAATAGTTAGCCCATTAAGACCATCTGGATAACCTGTATCAAGGCTTAACCTAATTGTTGCTTCCGTTTGATTGACAAAAGCTACACCCCAATCAGCCCATGTTGCTCCAGTATTATTATAGATATCTTCAAATGATACTAGTAAATATCTGATATTCTCAACTTCTGGTGAGAAAAGAGTTAGTTCTTGGGATATATTGGTATCATAAGCTTGGTAGATCCCATCTTGTTGTTGATTTCCTAAAGCAAAAGTGCTTGTATCTACAGTACTTTGGTAGTTATCAAGGAATAATTCATAATGAACCTCTATTGTATAATTCTTATCCTTTAGATATGAGAAATTATAATTGTAGAATTCAAACTGTGTATAATTAAAACTTAACAGCTTGTAGTTCGAAGAATTACCGTTATCCTGTTCCAGAGTAATATCCATATTATCTGTAAAGGGCTCAATATCTATTGTATTGAATACGATATCAAAATCATAGGACCCAATGGTAGCATACATGAAATAATAATATCCAGGATCTAGAATTATCTTTGCTGCATCCTCACCAAACTCTCGTAGAGTATAGCCAAAGCCATAGACTAGTTCGGAATCTACATATTTTAGCACTTGAAGACCAAGTGTTCCAGGAACTGATCTATTCAGATAAATTGCCTGTTCTTCTTCAATGTTTATTCCAAAATTGAGAGTATCGTCTTGATATTTAAACTCAACACCAGGATCAAGAGTTGGTATTTCCACTTCCTTTACGGAAAAGATATAGTCAAATTCGATGTAGTCAGTATTATCATATTCTGCAAGAATGTACACAACTGCTTGAAAGTCATTTTCAAAGTGTAAAGTTATTTTATCGGTACTGAAGAATCCTAAGGTAAAGTCCTGAAAGTCTGGTGCTATTCCTGCTTCGTAATACTTTATTAACGGATTGAAAATAGCCATTGTTACTATACCAGGATCGAATCTTACGTACTTGAATTGATAATCTCCTGCAGGTATATCTATGAAATAAGCATGGGTAGTTGTTCTTTCATAATTGGGCTGTGTATCATCTCTTGTTGCATTCCATACTTCATCTGGATCATTAACAAATCGTTTCGATGCGGAGTCATTTGGTCCTAATTTTTGAATATTAATTTTCCTAGGATTAAAGACCACATCAACTTCGTTGTTAGCAAAGAGATAGAGAATATGAGCACCGGAATCTCTTGCAGCTAATGCTTGAATATCTCGTGTGAGACCATTAACGTTTCCTGAACTTGATAAAGTATCTTCAAAGAATATATAATAATTCACTGAACCTGTACTTTTCATGTTTAGGTCGTACATGTCTCCTGCTTTCAAATCTATTGTGAAAACATAATAAATGTCAGCTTCCACAATCAAAGATGTTTTTGCATTGAGCGGCAGTTTACCTTTATCATTTACACCTGTTGTAAAGTTCAAATTTGGTCCAAAACCAGTATTATTAGTAGCTTGAAGGTAGGTGGGATGTTCATTCCATGCTACGTCAAGATAATTAAATCGGGAGAATGGTTTATAGTAGGAAGAATCTTCCGATGATCTGAATATTGAGGAACTATTATCCATTGAATTAATAACAGAACCCGAACCTTCTCTTACATATCTAACATCCGTAGCATAATCTGCTTCAATGTATTGATTCTCATAATAATGGTTGCCAGTAAGATAGCCATAGCCAATATTATCGGTTTCTTCCAGTATAGTACTATGTGTTAAATTCCAATCATATGCCATAGTTTTGATTGG
>JAGLTB010000220.1 GCA_023270155.1 Candidatus Heimdallarchaeota archaeon
TTGGATCTTTTGATCCTTGAATTGTCTCATTATATTTGTAACATAACCCGCGATTTGATTTCTCATTTTCTTTGACATGGTTGAACATACTTCTTCCACAACATGTTTGTTATTTTGAAAATCATTGTTTAATTGGTCGTGAAAGTCTCTTACGATTTGCTTGGATATTCTTTTTATCTGGCTTGTACGGATGTTACCCATTTAATCACTATCTGGTGCTTTTTACAATTAATTTTAAATCTTACTATCAAAGAGGTATTTAGAAAGAAAGAAAGTTAGAAGTAAAATTGCTCAGTTGCATATACCTCGATACCATTTGAAGTAATGGAAAGAGGACGTTCTGTCATTTCGTGTTTTAATCCTCGCATTTTCCGAATATTTAGACTTCTAATTGCTACATTATTGAGATATTCATAATTTAGAATGATTACTCCTTGACTCATGAATTCTTCAACACCAAAACGGCTTACTTCTCCTCCTCTCATCTCACTTGTTAAAATTGTTGTACACTCTAATGAGGACATTACAGCACTTAACTTCAGTATTTGTCTTCGGATTTGTTGTTCAGATGCCATTGATAATGCAAGAGCTGTAATACTGTCTATAACAACCCTCTCTGCAGATGTTTTATCTATAACCTCTACTAGTTGTGTGATCAGCTCATCAACATCAACTGGTGTTTGATATTTTTCTTCAGAACCTACTCCTGCTCTAGGACTGAATCCATCAATAAGAACCAATAAGTTATCTTTTTCTAAATCACTTAGATTCCATCCAAAATTAAGACATTCTTCGCGTACATGTGCAGGATGTTCATCAAAAGACACAAAAATACCACTTTCTCCTCCAGAAACTATACCATGATATAGAAATTGTACACCAAAAGTAGATTTACCCGCTCCTGCAGGCCCTGCAACAAGTATTGTTCTTCCTCGAGGTAATCCTCCACCAATTATACGATCTAATCCGATTATTCCAGTTTCTACAAGTTCCATAAGTGCAATTGTTTTACGCTATAAAAAAAATTTCGGAAGTGTTAGCTTATTTTGTCATTTTTCCTCGATTTTCTTTATATCCCATCCGCCTGTTGATCGAAAAGCAATAGTTGGTTGAGACAAATTGTCTATATGCATAAGGAGCTCTACATCATATTGCTTTCTAAAATGTGAAGAAGCTTTGACAAATCTGTAATTGCCGTCAACAATGTGGATAATTGTACCTAATGAAGCTTTACTGGAGAGTTCTGAAGTTTCATCTATTATACCGACCCTTGACATCATTTCCCAATTCATTGTTCTTATCAAAGGATGACTTCTACCCTTACTATGTACAGTCATAGTTCCTAAACAGTAAAATGAGGATTTATGTGCGGTTGAAAGCGAAGAGTAAGGAGTGAAATTAGCTTTAAGAAAGTTTTGTAGTTCTTTTGGACTAGATTTCAATTTAAGCTGTAATTTGTAGCTGGATTTAATATCAGGAAACTTCTTGATAAGCAAATTATATAATTCCATTACTTCTGATTTAGCTGTAGATAATCCTGCAAAATACAACCAGCTTAAGTATTCTAGACATGCAATGCATAATCCTTTGTTGTTTCCATTAAGAGATAGGTGGAATGTTTGAGCAAACATTAAACTAGCTTTCTTTAATTCTCCCAATTGCATAAATTTGAATCCAAGTTGATTTATAAATTCAATATTATCATAATTATAATCCGTGGTTTTTTCCATAATTTTTTCTCCTCCCAGAACCACTGTTAGAAGAATTAATGCAGGAATTACATTAAAGACATCACTTCTTTGATACTGATTACACTTGTCTTCGAAGGCTGGTGTGAAGTATGAATTTAGTCGATGCAATTGACCAGAAAGTAGCAATAAAATCATTCTAAGGAAATGTATATCGATGCTAAGTTCATTAACATCCTTTGTACCTTGAAATAAAATCATCATCAGCTTGTCCATGTAAACTCTTGCTAAGTCAAGCTTCTTATTTTCGATTAAACATATACAACCTAAGTATTGTAGTCTACCAAGTAGAAGAAGTGCATCATTGTAAGTTGAGTGATCTTCTATTTCATTAATAGCTAGTTTCCAATCAATTATATGATCAGTAATTTCTCTGACTCTAGTCAGAATCTCACCTTCTAATTCCTGATAGTTTCCCTGTACAAAATCCTCTTCTAATTGTGTAAGATCACTTTGAACCTCAAATAGTAATTCTCTAAGCTGTAATGATTCAATTGAAAATCCATCTATTTCTTTCATATCTTTTGAAGCTGCATGTGTTAATTTCTCTTCATATTCCGTACGTATAACAGAGATAGCAGAATCAAGTATTTTTCTAATACGCTTCACTGGATCATAACGATTTATACTTTCAACTGAATATCTTATTTCAGCAGTAAAAAGTCGTGATTCCAGCTCTTTAAGAAAGTATTCAGAGCTTTTCTCTTGATTATCTTCAATAACGTAGCTAACAAAAGCACTATCAGTAAGGGTAGACAGTCCGATTAATTCTGCGACTTCTAATAATTTGAGATCACTACTAACAACGGTAGCTTTCATTTTCTCAGCTAGATAAATCACTGCTAAATCAGGTTTCTGAGGAAGACTAGTTTCTTTTTCACTTAATCTTCGAATGAATTTCTGAAAGTCTACATCTTTTATCTCTTTTACTTTAACATGAGGTATGATTTCCCTTTGAACGAAAAATCTTAATTCATTTTTCACATAAGTAGGTATAGCTACCTCTGCTTTTATTTCTGTAAGAATTTTAGCAAATTTACGATAGGTACCAGGATTGTGTTGAAAACCTGAGATAAAGAAATTAGTATCGATTACATAATGTGCCATTAATCTATGTAAAAACAAGCGCATATTTTAATTTTTATACTAATAATGAAAATAATTAGACTAAAAGAGAATCATACATGTCTTTTAATCCATCTTTTAATTTGATTTGTGGAGAATAATTCAGCAATTCCTTAGCAAGTTTAAGAGAAGTAAAACTCTCTCTAATATCTGCGTCTCTAGGTTCTTTGTGAACAAGTTCTAGTTCTTTTCCACTTATTTGAACTAACATATTAGCTAATTCTAGAATGGTCGTAGGTTCTCCAGAACCAATGTTAATAGTTCTATTAGTTATATGTTTATTTTTCAAAGCAAGCTCGATAGCTGTGGTAATGTCTTTAACATGTACAAAATCTCTAGTCTGTTTACCATCTCCTTCAATGATGGGAGATTGATTGTTTTTTATTGCTTTTATAAATTTAAAAATGACACCAGCATATGGATCATCCTCTTTCTGAAGAGGACTGTAAATATTGAATGGAACGATGTTGATTGTGTTTAGACCAAAAAGATCGGAATATAAGTCAACATATTTTTCTGCAACTAATTTGCTCATTCCATATGGTGATAGAGGATTACGAGGATGATCTTCTGTTATTGGTAAGAACTGAGGATTTCCATAAGTGGCTGCAGAACTTATAAAAACAAATCTATCAATATCCTTCTTTCTAGAGAATTCAAGTAGGTTTAGAGTACCAAGAATGTTCGTTTCTGCATCTGAAATAGGATTAGCTGTAGATTTTGAAA
Organism: Candidatus Heimdallarchaeota archaeon; assembly: GCA_023270155.1. Taxonomy (GTDB): domain Archaea; phylum Asgardarchaeota; class Heimdallarchaeia; order Heimdallarchaeales; family Heimdallarchaeaceae; genus UBA460. The sequence continues at coordinate 3,600 of JAGLTB010000220.1, forward strand.
TGCTTATCTGAGCTGCACAATGAATAATATGTTCTATTTTAGGTAAAAGGGAATAAGTCTCTTGATCTCTTATATCTCCTTTAATGAAAATAGCATCTGCAGGAGGATTTACCTTGGAATCTAACATATTATCTAGTATGCAGATTTGATATTTCTCCTTCAATTGAAGATAAGTATAATACCCTATTTGTCCTAACCCTCCTGTTACTAGTACAGTTTCTTTTTGTTCACTCATACATATCAATGAGGGTAAAACTTTTTAAAAGCATAACGCTCATTTGCTCATTAGTTTAAATATATCTTTTGGATTTCCAAAGAAATACATGGTGAGTTAATGTCAAAGAAAATACGCGTTGCAATAGCAGGATTGGGAAATTGTGCATCTGCTTTGATTCAAGGACTTGAGTACTACAAAAACGCAGATGAAAATGATTATGTACCTGGAATTATGCACGTTAAATTTGGGGACTATCACATCTCAGATGTTGAAGTAGTAGCAGCTTTTGAGGTCAGTACATTAAAAATAGGGAAGGACATTTCTGAAGCAATTTGGGAATCTCCAAACTGTTGTGCTAAGTTTTCAGACGTTCCTAAGAAAGGTGTAGAGGTATTACCAGGTCCTATCAAAGATGGAGTTGCTCCACACATGATGGAGTCATTTAATTGTTATAATTCTGCTGAGATTCAACCTGCAGATGTTGCAAAAATCTTAGTAGAAACAGAAACAGATGTTTTGGTTAATTTTCTCCCTGTTGGAAGCGAAGAAGCTTCGAAAGTATATGCTCAAGCAGCACTAGATGCTAATGTAGCGTTTGCTAATGGAATTCCTGCTTTCATAGCCTCTGATTCAGAATGGGCTCAGAAATTTACCGAAAAGAATATTCCAGTTGCTGGAGATGATATCAAATCTCAGCTTGGTGCTACTATTCTTCATAGATTATTAGTAACATTAGCACATGAAAGAGGGATTAAAATGGATGAAACTTTTCAACTGAATATTGGAGGAAATACAGATTTCGAAAATATGAAAAAGGAATACCGTTTGGCAACAAAACGTGTTTCAAAAACTGAAGCAGTTACTAGCATGATACCTTACGAGGTTCCTACAAGAATTGGACCTTCAGATTATGTTCCATTTCTAAAAGATGAAAAAATCTGTTATCTATGGTTAAAGGGTAAGAATTTTGGGGAACAACCAATAAAAGTACAACTAAAACTCTCTGTTCAAGATTCTCCCAATAGTGCAGGAGTTATGATTGATGTGATTAGGTCACTAAAAATCGCAAAAGATAGAGGGATTGGGGGACCGCTTATTGGTGTTTCAAGTTATTTCTTCAAACATCCACCTAAACAGATTCATGATGCTGAAGCTGTTCAGCTAGTTGAAAAATTCATAAAAGGAGAGATATCTAATTAGGGTGAAAAATATGGAAAGCGATGAAATTAGAATAGCAATTGCTGGAATTGGGAACATTGCATCAGGTTTACTCCAGGGGATAACTTATCTTAATCAATTCAAAGAAGAAAAAAACAAACTTCTGCACCCAAAAATAGGAAGTTATGAAGCTCATAAAATAAGAATTGTTGCAGCTTTTGATATTGATTCTACCAAAGTACAAACAGATATCTCAGATGCTATATTTGCACCAATCAATAGTACTCCAAAACTCTTCAATGTTGAGAAAATTGGTGTACAAGTAGAAAAAGGTCCAGTGAAGGATGGTCTCTCTGAAATTCTTCAGAAAGTCATTACAATAGCTGATGTAGAAGAGGTTGATGTAGTTTCAGTTCTTAAGGAAACAGATGCTGAAATGTTAATCTGTGCAATCCCCTCAGGTGCTGAAAAAGCTGTAGAAGCATACGCTCAAGCAGCTCTTGATGCAGAAATAGCTTTTATTAATTGTACACCAACTAGAATCGCAAGTGATCATACATGGTCCAAAAGATACAAACAAGCAAATATCTGCCTCATTGGAGATGATTTACAATCACTAGCAGGTGGAACTGTTTTGCATAAAGGATTCTTGGACGTTTTGAAAGAACAAGGAGTTATTATTAAAGATACATATCAGTTGGATGTAGCAGGTGGTTTGGATACCTTAAACACACTTGATGATGATAGAAAAGAATACAAGAGAAAAGTGAAGGAGAGAAGTATCCAACAATCAGTTGATAATCATATAAACATAGCAAGTGGAACATCCGATTATCTAGAGTTTCTAGGCAACAGAAGAATAGGTCATTTCTGGATATACGGAGAGGGATTCATGAACATGCCTGTTAAAATTGATATTCGTTTGGAGACCTTAGATGGTCCAAATGGAGC
>JAGLTB010000221.1 GCA_023270155.1 Candidatus Heimdallarchaeota archaeon
GTCTTAAAGTTGAGGATTGATTAATTAACTGAATATAGAATATCAATAGTCCTTTCGATGTCTTCATCTCTTATTGAACAAAATGCTACTCTGACGCCATTTAATCCGTTGCTCTGGTTTTTAAATGGAACTGTGCCAAGCCCTTTGTCCAACAATTTATTGCTGACTTCAGTAGCTGACTTGTTATTCTTTAGAAGAAAATAACTGAAGAATCCAGAATTATATTCAACTGGAAAAAGTAGCTTAGTTTCCTTTTCATATGCTAACTTTTTCATGCTCTTGAGTCTATTTGAGAGAATATTCTGAACTGTTTGTCTTTCTTGCTGAATTTTATAATGTTTGCTACTGTCTTCAAGAACATTGATTATAGCTTCTTGAATTCCACGTGGAGAATTAGATACTGATGATCTAGTTATTTTTGCTAGAACCTCTCTTATCGATACTTTTTCTTCTTCGTTGACTTCATATCCAAAACCTAATGTTACAGTTCCTAATCTCGCACCATAAGCACAATAGCGTTTTGAAACACCATCCATTTTAACAACCATTATATTCTCATTTAATCCAACTAAGTGTGGAAAAAGAGAGTAGTTCACGGCATCAGATTCATAGACGTATCCTTCATAAGCATCATCAAGTAAGATTATAGTTGGTGATGTTACTTCTGAAAGAGCTTCTTGTAGAATTCTAACTTGATCAAAAGATGGGCTAATACCAGAAGGATTATTTGGAAAATTCAAATAAATACCAAATTTCTTTCCTTCCTTATCCTGAGTCTTAATCTTATCTGTCAAATCTGAGAAATTTAGCTTCCCTTCCTTATCAAGCAATTCATAATTCACTTCTTTTAATTGTTGATTTTTTAGAAGAACATTATCTATGTTTCCCCATCTGAAATTGGGGATTAAAAGTGGGTCATCTCTATCAAGAAAAGCTTCACCTGCTAAAGTTAATCCACCTGTCAAACCACAGGAGGTTAATGGTAAAGATGATAATCTGTCTGTTTTTTCAATAAGATCGCTGGGGAAACTAGCTAGAGTATCTTCTTTCCAAAGTTTTGCAAAATTAGGCATTCCTCTTATATTAGCGTAAGCAAAAATCTGCTCCCCTGATAATTTTCCAAATTCCTCCAATAGAGTTGGAAAAATTAGAAGAGAACCATCATTATTTCGAGCAGTTCCTACAGTAGCATTGATGAGTTTTGGTAATTCCTTAGCTTTCTCTTTTGACTTAGTATTCCATCCCTTAGTCCCTCCAGAAAGATCTATTCTTTCATCTAAATATAGACTTTTTTTAGAAAGATACTCTTGGCTTTTCATAATTGAGAATCAGAAATATAACAAGCATTTAAACATTGAGAAATGTAACAGAATTAGTATTGTTTACATCCACATCTGTCTTCAGAGAAGTAATCATCAATTACTTTTGCATGGCCTCCTTCATGACCATGTTCATCTCCTTTGTATCGATAACCAAAAAGAGATTTAATCGTTACAGGATTACCCGTAGCCCAAAGATAATCTGTTATAAAATTGAGCTCTTCTTCTGAAAATGAGTCTATCTTGCTTAGAAGTTTATTGAATGAATCTTGCCATTCCTCTATTACCTCTTCAAGAGAAGAAGAGCGCTTAATTGTTATTTTCAAGACGTTAAAATCAGCTTCTAATTGCTTTATTTTGCTAGGATCTTCAACAAACCAAAGCTTTTCATTTTTTAAGAGCAGATCACAAGATTTAGTCAGTTCCTTATTCCATGAAGCTACATGCACAAGAATATCTTTTACGTTCCAATTTCCTTGAATTCTCAGACTCATCATTTCCTCTTTATGTAATGATTCCACAACAAATTCCATCTTATCATGGTCTTCTGATAGAAAATCCATTATCTGCTGTTTTGTCATCAAAGGGAGTATCTACCTCTAACTTAATAGTTTACTGGAATAACAGAAAAATGATATGATACTGTTCTATATCAGAATATAGTTTCTTTCCTAGAGAGTCATTGCTTTGAAGCTCATTCTAAGTGGGTAAATCACATACCCTCCTACCCCGCCCACACTTCTTTTGGGAAGTGCTTGCGGATCGCTTTTAACTAAGATATTATATGCTGCATTCACATCAGCGTTAATGTATTTACCTTGTGCTGAAAGGTACAAACCACGTTTAACTCTTTTTCCAAGGTAAGATGAATGATGGATTATAGATTCATTATCTAGAAAACTACATTTGGAAGTGTGACTCTCATCAATCATCTCAACCATAATGCCTTGTTCATCTGCTTTGTACTGTAGCAGTTTAATAAATCGATAAAAAGGAATGAAGACAAAGAGTTGAGTAGTTTTTCGTCTTAACCGTACCTGTTGTTTCCACTGAGGATTATAACCTATAACAACGGTGTGAAGCCCTCTTCTGACCCACAAGTTAACGAGAAATTTACTCAATTTATGAAAAGCATCTTTCATTTTCCTTCTCCATTTTTCTCGAGCAAGATAGTAAGCTCGTCCATAATTTAATCTGTTTTTCTGATTCAATATCTTTCTTTGCTGTTGTGAATATTGTTCTTGTAATTTACTAATTTTCTTTAGATAATATTGAGTGATTGATTTTACTCCTTTCCCCTCGTCCTTGACGATAATCGGTCTGCTACCGATATTGTCCACAAAGGTAACGAGGTTAGTTAAACCTAAATCCACAGCTCCTTTTCTTTTTTGATCCTTTTTCTTTGTTTTAGGAATTTGCTTGTGATAAACAATCTCTACCGAATAACCTACGCCACGAGGAATAATCCTTACTTCTCTGAGTTTATGTCCTGCATGTAATCTAGTTTTAAGAGAAAATTCTACTTTCTTAGGTAAAACTAGTAGACCATTGACAATTCTAGCTTGTTGGTTGCTAATGATTGCAATGTACTCCCCTTTAGAGGGTTTATAATTTGGTGATCTGGGAAAACCTAGAAACCTTCCAGAACAGTTTTTCCATTCTCTCACTGCATTATAGTATGATTTCCAGTTTCTTACAAGAAGTTTAAGAGTGTGCTGGGCAGTATGTGCTGGAAGAAGTTTGTAGCATTCTTCAAATTTCAATATTCTATCTAAATCATTATACGAGGTGAATAGTTTGTTTTTCAACTTCTGTTTGATTATGAAATTTGCCTTATTATAGAGATTCTTCACTTGATGGCAGAGCTGACTTAAAGCTTTATTCATTCCAACTTCCATCACTTCTGTTCTGGTGGTAGTTGCCATCATACATTCTTCCTTATTTTCCTATTTAAACACAAAAAAATCCATTTTGAAAGCATGACAGAAAAATAAAGATTTATTAGCAGATGGTTTTAGAAAGAGGTGTGAGGAATCCAAATGGACGTAGTATTGTTTAAAGGAACTTTGCAAAACTCTCCTGTAACGTTTGGGCTATTATCAGAGAAAATGGTTCTTAGTTTTGAAAAAGATGGTAAACATCTTCTTCCTCGTGACAGAGGAAAACAGCTTATTGAATTACCTTCAGAAATTAGTTTAGAGAAGATAAAGAAAAACTCTAAGGAAGCATTGAAAGCAATTGAGTTTTATCTCAATTATCCAGAATTCGAAGGTACAGCTTTTGGTGCATATTTGATTGATTATTATATCCAAGAGATGATTAGCAAGGATCAGATATTAGAGGAACTAGACGAAGAAGCAAGAAATTTCTTTGATCCCCTAATCGAAAGTTTTTTACGTCCTACCTATCTTAAGAATTCTGCATTTTATCCAAATTATCAGAAAGAATCCAAAGTTATCTCCAGCTATGCAATACTAGATTTAGAGTTAGTATTTGGAACAGTTTTGCGAAATATCGAAGGTCTTCTTTTTAAGGATGAGAAACCTATTCCTATCTTCCCTTTGAGATATTCAACTCGAGCGGTAACTGATGATGATCTAGATAAACTAGAAAATATTGTTAAAGAAAGATTAGCAAAATGGTTAAGTTGGAGAACGATTTTAAGGAAAGCACCTTATTTCTACAACCACATAATTCACTGGATTCATCAGATTTTAGAAAAAACGTATCCTGAAGATCAAGAAGTAATAAAAGATATAGTTGAAACTACTGAAAGAGCTGAAGTATTTGGTAATCCTGATATTTTCGATTCTCTCCAGAAAGGGGAAGACTTCAAAGCTGATGACTTATCTACTATTAGTTTGAACAAAAATATTTTGTACTATTTATCCTTACAATATTTCTTACAAGAAAAGCAATTAACTTTCAAGAAGTATAATCAAACAGATGCTTTTGGATATCAGAATATTCTTATCTCAATGGCAAATATATTCACATCATTACCTCTATTCACAAATTTCAATCCTCCATTCGCTATGATTGCTGGAGGATTAATAGAATGGATCGAACAAGGGCTTCCTTTCAACGCAATTAGAGGGAATCAGCAACTTGACCCTTATAATATTATACCCAATGCTCTAGGTTTCTACTTATCGATTCTTAGTAGCAAAGTTAGCACCTTAAAAGAAAGAAAATTCCTTCTCGCAAAATCATTGGAAAAGATTTTTACTCCTTCAGTATTTAAGGAAGGTTTAGTTTGGCATAAAAGATCTAATCTAGCAATGCAAGGAAAAGATGCTAATGTAGACAACATAGAGATTACTGATGAAGAAAATCAGGAAAAACTCAAGGAGATTCAAGAATCTCTTGATAAATATGCTAAATCTCTAAGGTTGAGAAAAGAAAAACAAGAAGAAATCAATGCGATTGTTGGAAAAATGAATATAATTGACAAAGATTTCGATGAAATGAAGGAGGAAAGAGATAATTTCTTGAAAATTGACGATAGTTCAAAGGAACTTCTCACAGACTTTCAGAAAGACTTTATTCTTTCAGTGCAATTATTTGAGAATGATAAAAAGATTCTTAATGCTTTCGCAAAATTGTTTGATTTTACAAATAAATACATAGTATTAGGAAGTGCTAGTTCACTTTATGGTCTCGCACTTCTTTTCTGGATGATAAGTATAACTAACGAAGGTTCAATAAAATGGTTATCTCAAACAATAGAAGAAAAACCTGAACTTTCCAATGAAAGCAAGATTCTTGCTAAAGTTTGCACAAGATACAATACCTCTCTTCAAGGATTGAAAATTAGAGATCACCCACTAATTGAGACAACTGCTCCTACAGTCATTGTTCAAACAGCTCAAAACCTTAGTGAATTTCTAGTTGCTAAAGATGTATCAGAAGAAGAGAATTACGCATACTATGATTTATTAATAAAAAATCTGGAAACAGTCTACCCTATGTAAAGAAATCAATAAACATGAAGTATTCTAGTAGAATTAAAAGGTTTATAATCCGATTTAATTCTATTTCTTTTAATGCACTATTTAGCTCAACTTTCAATAAGCATCGTTACTATTTATGGGGGAATAGGAGCGGGATTCTTACTGCAAAAAGTTCCAAGGTCTGAGCAAGTAGGAAAATGGATGCTTTTCGCTGGGTTGAACATTCTTACACCTTTAATGCTGATTTTCGTTTTTCTAGATCTTGAATCGTTCAATGGTGTAAATTGGGGATATGTTTTTCTTGTCTGCACTGTTGCTATGTTAATCTCAATGATAATAGACTGGATAATGATTAGAAAAAAGGAGATGACAAAAGCTGCAAAAGGTGCAGAACTAAGTGCAATGGGATTCATGAATGGAATATTCTATCCGTTCCCAATAATTATAGGAGTCTTACCCCCTGAACATCAAGCAGAGGGTTTACTAGCAGCTTCTCTATTCTTACTGATCCAAACAATATATCGAAACAGCTTTGGAGTGTATATTGGGATTCACTATGGTTCAACATCTAAGAAATCGTTGTTAAAAATATTCAAGGAGTTGATACTCTTTCCTCCAACCTTAGGGATGATTCTTGGTATCATTCTACGATTTACAATAGGGCAATTTGAAAGCAGTGACCTAGTTGCTATAACAGTATTGAATAATATTACAATGTTCATAATGCTAGCAATAGTAGGATTAGGATTTGTATTACCAAAGAAGGAAGAATGGAAGGAAATCCCAATTATCAGAGGAATGATTGCACGATTCGGAGGAGGATTGTTAACTGTATTAATGATAATCTTTCTACCTCTCACGATTATAGCCAAAATACCTTTGATAATTCAAGGCATCGCTCCTCCAGCTGTCAATAATTCTGCTTATGCTAAGTTTTTCGAACTGGATGAAATCTTAACAAGTAGATTCATAACCATACTAACATTGATCGCGCTCATGTTTCTACCAATTGAAATAGCTATTTTGATGTGGTGGCAGCAAGCAATATTGTAGTCATTCAAAACATTTTTTATATAACCTCAATGATGAGCTCATATCATCTAACCATAGAGGAAAGTAAATGAAAAAGGATGTAGTTGTCCGTTTTGTTGGCAGTGCAGGAGATGGTTTAGTTTCTCTTGGAACATTATTTGGAAGAATACTTAAGAAACATAATCTTAACGTGTTAGGTTTCCGAAGCTATCAATCTGTCATCAGAGGAGGTTATAATACTTATCAAATTAGAGCTTCACAAGATGAGGTTTTGTCTGTAGGAGAAGAAGCTGATATTATTGTTTTACTCAACAAACATGTAGCTAAATTACATAAACCTGCTGTAAACAAAGGAGCAAAAATCATCTATGACAGTGAAGTAATAGATCTTGATGAATTTGAATATCCAAGTGATATAGTGAAACTTGAGATACCATTAGCGTCAATTACTAAAGAAATATCCAAGTTAAAGATTCTTAAAAATATAGTAGGTTTCGGAGCAATTATACAGATTCTTGGTTTAGATGAAACATTAACTAAGGAAGTTATTTTTGAGCAATTTGGTAGAAAAGGAGAAGAAGTAGTTTTTACAAATTATGAAGCCTTAGAAAAAGGTGAAAAATTCGCTCAAGAGAATAACTGGCCTATTGTCTGGGAAAAACATAAATATGAAAAAGCTCAACAGATGTTGATTTCAGGAAATGAAGCTTTGGCTTTGGGAATGATCTCTGCTGGATTAAAATTCTATAGTGGATACCCTATGACTCCAGCAACTTCAATAGTTCATTATTTGACAAAACACTTACCAAAATTGGGAATGATTGTCAAACAAACTGAAGATGAACTTGCAGCTGTGGGTATGGCAATCGGTGCAGCTTATACTGGTGCAAGGTCAGCAACAGGTACATCAGGAGGGGGTTTTTCATTAATGACAGAACTCATAGGGATGGCAGGAATCGAGGAAATACCGCTAGTTGTAATCAACTCTCAGAGAGCTGGTCCATCAACAGGTATGGCTACAAAAACCGCACAAGCAGATCTCTTCCAAGTATATGGCGCATCACAAGGTGAATTCCCAAAAGTAATTATCGCTCCATGTTCTCCAGAAGAATCTTTTCTTGTTGGAATAGAAGCAATTGAAATTGCGGAAAAATATCAAGTAGTTGTTATAATCTTGATGGATCTGTATCTATCAGAACAAATTGCTACGATAAAAGATCTAGAATTGAAGAGAAAAAATACACGATTTGGTATCGAATCAAACCCTAAAAGTAAATTCGTTCGATATAAAATTACTAAAAATGGCGTATCTCCACGAACAATCCCTGGTACTCTTAATGGTATGCATTTTACAGGATCAAGTGAAAGAAATGAGGAAGGTACTTCTTTGGCTTCAACATTAGCAGGATTACCTGACACCTTACCAATAAGAGAAGCTATGGTTGAGAAAAGAATGAGGAAATTGGATTTCGTTCTAAAAGAATTACCAGAGCCTGAGTTTTTTGGTCCAGCTAATGCTGAAATTACATTCGTTACTTGGGGTTCAACAAAAAATATAGTGAAAGAAGCTATTTTGGAATTGAAAAGTGATGGAATAGAAGCTAATCATCTACATCTTAAATATCTTAATCCATTTCATACAGAGAGAGTAACAAATCTTTTGGAAAAGACGTCTAAAACAATCTGTGTTGAGCAGAATTTTACAGGACAAATGAGCGATTATCTGAGGATGAAAACTGGAATAAGTGTGGATGCTTATCTTCGTAGATGGGATGGAGAACCAATTACTACAACGCAAGTAGTAGAAAAAGCCAAAGAGGTGATTGGAAATGAGTGATGGTTTTAATTTTACAATCAAGGATTATGAAGGAAGTTTCAAACCAACCTGGTGTCCAGGTTGTGGTAATTTTTCTCAGTGGAGAGCAATAAGACAAGCATTAATTGAACTTGAGCTTCCTCCTGAAGAAGTTGTAGCTGTAAGTGGAATAGGATGTTCTTCACATATGCCCAACTTCTTGAATGTATATGGTCTTCAAACAGTACATGGAAGAGGAATTCCTGTAGCAACAGGAATAAGACTAGCAAATCCTCATCTAACTGTATTAGTTTATGGAGGAGATGGAGATGTATATGGTATAGGTGGAAATCATTTCTTACATGCATGTAGAAGAAATGTGGATATCATTACTGTCGTTTCAAACAATTTCGTCTATGGTTTGACTACTGGTCAAGCAAGCGCAACAACTCCTGTTGGAACAATAACCAGAACAACCCCTAGAGGTTCAATAGAAAATCCATTAAATCCTATTACTGTAGCAATATCAGCTGGAGCAACATTTGTCGCAAGAGCATTTTCAGGGGATTTGAAGCATCTTTCTTACGTAATTAAGGAAGCAATTGATCATCGAGGTTTTGCATTTGTTGATGTTTTTAGCCCATGTATAACCTTTAACAAAAATCAAACCTTCAATTATTTCAGAGAAAGAGTATACAAACTTGAAGACGCAGATCATGATAAAGAGGATTATTTTGCTGCTCTTGATTTATCAAATCAACGTTTTATCAAAGATAAACTTCCTATAGGAATTTTCTATCAAATAGAACACAAAACAACCTATGAAGAAAGAGATTTTTCACTTAATCAAGGGATAATCCCTGCCCAAGCAGATTTGGAATTGACAGATGAGCAAATTGATGCTATTACTAAGGAGTTTTACTAAATGAGCTCAACTGAAATTTATGTTTGAGGGAATTATATGAAAATCGAGAAACAAGAGATAAGAAAGATCGGAATTTCTGTAGTTTTACTCGTGGTTGCAATTACTCTGACAATGACATCTGCTAAAGGGACTGTGGCTAGTTTAAGTCAAGACGCAACTCTTCATGCTTCTTATAATGATGGCATAAACCAATATAACAAAACAATCAATTTTACATTTGAGTTATTCAAGAACGAAACTTATCCTGAAGAATTCAGAACTTATGATTTAGGATCCAATCTTACTCTTTGGTTAGCTTACTCTCCAAAGATTCAAACTGGATACAACAAGCAATTAACTATCAGAGTATCCATTACAGATGGTCTCAACAACACAGTTGATCCACAACCACAGATAGGAGAATTCAGTATAGATATTTCAAGTGAATCAGAAGATGGATTAAACCTAACCCTTCCCGCTTCATCTTTAAAACCTGATTACAAAGATCAAATGTGGGTAACTTTTACTCTAAGATTACCTTACAAAATTAACATAGTTTTAACAATCTTGTTTGTAGTAGGAATTTTATGGGTTATGGAAGCAATTCCACTAGTTGCAACGAGTTTATTAATACCAGTAATGGGAGTAATATTTCTCGGATTAGGTGCTAAAGGTTTACTAGCTCCTTTTGCAGAACCTGTAATTTTCTTATTTCTTGGAGGTTTCGTTATCTCAAAAGCTATGAATAAAAC
>JAGLTB010000222.1 GCA_023270155.1 Candidatus Heimdallarchaeota archaeon
AGAGCTCCTTCGTCAGTTCCAGCTTTTCCACCAGTAATAGCGTGTTCATTGAGAGCGTTAACCATTTTTGTACGACCTAAATTGAACAATTCCTCATTCATCGCCTTTGGACGCTCTCCTCCAGTATCATCTGTAATTATAGCTATGATTCTTTTAGTTCCCAGTACGGCACCTAATCCTCCTCGACCAGCGTATCTTCCTGGGTCTGTGTTTTCAGGATTATTTCCAAAAATACCTGCATTGCTGAGTAATCTTTGTCCAGCTATTCCCGCTCCACATAGTCCTGACTTGGGGTATTTTTCCCACAATTTATCTATAAGTTCGTACAGTCCCATATTAGCGTGTTCATTAGCTTTAATAAATTCAATTTTGTCTTTTGATATATAGAGATGATACCAATCCTCATGCTTTGGTTCTCCTTCTATAATCACTGCTTTGATTCCTAATTTAGCTAATCTAGTTGCCGTTAATCCTCCTGCATTTGCTTCTTTAATACCACCTGTTAAAGGGCTTTTTCCTCCAACAGATAGTCTTCCTGAAGAAGGAGCAGAAGTTCCGCTTAAAATTCCTGGTGCAAAGACAATTTTGTTACCAGGACCAAGTGGATCTGTTTTAGGATCAACTTCGTCAGCAACAATCGCACTAGTTAAACCTCTTCCTCCTAGAAATTTATATTTCTCTGGAATTTCCTCAAGTTTACATATCATTTCTGATACGTTTACTCTTAAAATCTGATACTTCATATTATCAAGTATAGTGAAAAACAAACGGAATTATAAACTTTAGGGGGTTTCTCTAATGTAACAATAATGAAAATGAATTTCTTTATATATTGATTTCTATCACATCTTTTATACGCAAGAATTGAAATTTTTGATTAAAAAATATAGGTGGTAAGATTTGAAAGAAGAGATGTTGAACTATTACAAAGTACAGAGTGAAATAAGTGATCCTAGGAAATTTACAAAATTCTATGATGATTTACCTGATTCAATTTCTGAATTATGTGAAATAGTACAGAATGTTTTCAGTCACATATTTTGGATACAAAAAGATTCCAACTACGAATTTACTCCTAAGGATATTGTTGAAAAAGGACGAAATCCAAACAAAGAGTTGAATCTTAGGACTATGGAAGAAATGTTAGAATTGTATTTCTCTATAAACGATACTCCACTTACTAAATCTAGAGAAAAAATAGATAGAGTAGTTGGAAACTGCAGAGATTTTTCTTTAATGTTAGTTTCAATGCTCAGACATAAAGGAATTCCTGCGAGAGTTAGAAGTGGAGCTGCAAGATATTTCTATCCTTTAGAACTGGAACGCTACGAAGATCATTATATCTGTGAATATTGGAATGAAGAAGACAATAGGTGGGTAATGGTTGATCCACAACTCGATGATTTACAAAGAAAGGTTCTCAAAATAAATTTCGATCCAACAGATATCCCTTATGAATTATTCTTAGATGCAGGTAGGACATGGAAAGTGTTTAGGGAAGAAGAAATAAATCCTGTAAACTTTGGAATAGGTGATGACTGGAGAGGAGAAATTTTTGTACTAAACAAACTAATTATGGAGCTAGCCAGTCTAAATAAAACAGAAGTTCTTGCATGGGAAAGCTGGGGAATTTGTCACGATGTAAAGAATCTGAAAACACTAGGCTATGAGATATTCGATGAACTCGCAGAAAAAATATCCAAAGTAAACAATCCAGAGATTTTCTTTGAATTGAAGGATCTATTTGAAGATGATTCAAGGTTTAAAGTACCTGAAAATTACGAACCTTGGTTTCTTAAATTTTAATACAGGAACGAAATATTACCTTTTTTCGTTTTAACCCTTCTTTTCACAATAGAATATTGTTTCAGCGATTTTTGGTCAAAGTGAATTCTTTTTAATGAGAAAAAAAATTCTAATTTGTTTGAGAAACTACATAAAATGTCCATTCTGTCTAGCATTAATCTTCTCTTTATTAGTGCTGTCTATGAATAATGTTTCTTTTCCCAGAGGATTTGAAGATCAAGAAATCACAATAAACTTTAATGATCATGTTCCTTTAGTTCACAATTTTCACGAAACAAGAATAGATATCAAGAGTTTAAACGAAATTGAAGTAACGGAGACAATTATAGCAGAAAATAAAGACAATATGTCAACAACACACTGTGGTTTCTGGATCAATCAAACAATACGAAATCTAGTAGTGGAAGATACTCAAGCGAATGATTTAGATTTCGACTTAATTTCTTCTGATTCTTCAGCTCATTTCATTACAATCTATTACCCTGATAGTTTAAGTACAAATCAAACAACAAGTTTCAAACTCATCTATTATCTTGATTCTGAACTTTCTCAATTCGAAGAGAATTCAGCCTATTATAGCTTATTGTTCAGAAAATCTATTACCTATCAAACCTTATTCTTTAGAATGCAGATAGAGTTGCCCGAAAATAGTTTTCTTCATGAAGGTGATGTTCCATTCTCCTATTATCCTGAAGAGACTACACCTGTTTTATCAGGGAATAAATTTCATCTTGTATGGGAGTTTGAAAATCTCTATGCTTATTCAGACAATCTGTTTGTAGTTTATTTTGATGAACCATTCAGTAAAACTCCCCCACCAATTTGGTTGATTATTGCAGGTCCGATGAGTGGGCTGATAACCGGTGCAATAATTGTTTTTTTGTGGATGAAAAGGAAAGAAAAGAAAGCAATGATCAAGCTTGGAACAATATTCCTTACTGAAGATCAAAAATCGTTATTGAAACATTTAGCAAATCATGAAGGTAGGATGTCACAAAAAGAAATGATTACAGTTACTGATAAAACCAAATCCAAAATATCAAGAGATTTACTTCCCTTAGAAAAATATGGTCTTATTAAAAAGGAAAAATGGGGGAGAGAATTTAGAGTTTATTTAACCGATTCCGGAGAAAGAATGTTAGAGTAAGTAAGAATAGTTGCAAATTGTTGAAAAAAGTTGCAGATTTCTTTTCACTGATATTTCATGTATTTCTTGAGCTAATAACACTTTGTTAGAGTCTTGAAGCTTTAACAAGGTGAAAAAAATGAAAAAAAGTAACAGAAAAAGTGTAATTTGGTTTAGCTCTCTTCTCTTAACTATACTAATCTTACCTGTATTCTCTTTATCAGGAGTAGCTGCAGTTGAACCCACAGATATATTTGATGCAGATTTTGATGCACAAGTTGAAATCCTTATGGGTGTCGCTAAAGCCCCTTCCCTAGCTTTTAGTGCAGTGAAGGGAACAGATGTTTATTATTCTAATGGATATGGAGAACAATCAGATGTTGATCTTGTTTATTATACAAGCACAATAACACAAATGATTACCGCAACTGCTCTATTACAAATGCAAGAACAAGGATTATTATCTTTGGACGATCCAATTAATGACTATTTGCCATATATTATTGAAAATCCATACTATCCTGATATTGATTTAACAATAATGGATCTCTTAACTCATAGCTCTGAAATAAATGATAATCAAACAATGAGCGATGTTGTACTTGGAGAAATTTATACGTTTGAAGATATGTTTTATGAACTTCTGAATGAAAATGGCACTTATTTTGATTTGGATTTTTGGTACGATATCACTCCAGGAAGCGTTTACAAATTTGCTTGGATAAACTTTGATCTCTTAGCCTATATTGTAGAAATAATCACTGAAGATTCTTTTGAGCAATATCTAACTGATAATATATTTACACCTCTAGGTATGTCTAATACTCATATAGGGTATACAGATTATGGTGTGAGTGAGATTGCTAAGCGATACTGGTGGAATTCGACATCGGGAACAAATGAAGAACTAGCTCACATAGAACATCTAAGTACTGGTTCAGCAGGAGTTCTGTCAACTGTTGAAGATATGGGACGTTTTCTATCAGCACATATGAATGGTGGAGAGTATAATGGTGTGCAAATTCTCAACTCAACTTCAATAGCTACAATGCATGATGGTACTGGTGATATGTACGGTTTAGGTTGGCAAATCTTTTCTACTGGCTACAAAGGCTTTGTTTCTGCATCTTGGTTAGGGTTTGGCTATGCACTGTTTAAAGGTGAAGTAGGTGTAGTTATATTTACCAATCAAGAGAGATTTGAAGATGGATTAGCTGGGAAGCATCAAGATATTCTAGATTACATTGTACTAGCAGTTGAAGAGCTAATAACACTCAATACTCCATTTAGTTTCTGGATTGTTCCGCTATTATTTGCTTTCATTGGTGTATTAATAGTTTTAAGAAAAAGAAAATAATCTTTTTCATTTTTATTTTTTTTGATTACGTTTATTAATGTTCAAGGATTTTTCAATAGGAACACTATGTCTCGAATTGTACAGTCTTTTTCCATTATGATTCTTCTTCTTAGCTCATTTGCAATAGGTTTTTCTAATTTTACACATGGAAGCAAAATGTCATTAGTGGAAAGTCTTTCTTTTAAGAATTTAGAAGAAATTTCTATATCTTACATTGAAGAACAAATAGGTAATCAAGTGTTATTCTGG
>JAGLTB010000223.1 GCA_023270155.1 Candidatus Heimdallarchaeota archaeon
ATGCAAGCTGATCCTAGATTTGAGGTTCAAACAGAAATTAGAGATTTCTATCTATTCGTCTTCTACAACTTACAACGTCCATTCGTTGGAGGTGCTGCCAATTTCGAGTACATAGAAGATGTCCCTGGAAAGGAAGAATATACCAAAGGTGTAGCTGTCAGAAAAGCAATGAATTACGCAATTAATCGTGAAGAAATGAATCAAGTTCTACACGATGGTGAATATACCTTGTGCCACAATCCAATGTATCTATACACAGCCTTCTATTACTACGATGATGTTATCAAGTACTATCATGATCTCGATGCAGCCATCGAATGGTTAGGTTATGCAGGATACACACTGGATGTTGATGAAGAACCATTACCAATATTAGGTATAGTTGCAGCTATAGGTGTAGGCGCGGCTCTCTTGCTCTACCGTAAAAAGAAATAATTTCTAATTTTTTTCTTTCTTTTTTTATTTTTTAAGATTTGAGAAAATAACTCTATTTTCCTGTGATTAATTTATTTAAAAGAGAATAATATTGGATTTATAATTAGTTAATGAACTACAAACGGCATGATTATGGACGCAATAAGCAAGATAACAGTTATTTTTGCCAAAGGGGAAACATCATTCATTGTCTCAACAAAATTACGTTTTTTCTTACTTTCAAAGAGTATGATACTTGCTCTTCTCCCTCTTGTAATATATAGGATTGCAAGAACCACAAAGGCACTCATTAAGATGTGAAAAGTGTAGAAAATACCTAACGTTACAACACTTTCTTCAGGAAAGGTATATTTTGCTATAATAAAATTTAAACCCAATATTAAGGGACTGTATATAACAGAGCTGAAAGGGACGGATAATATCTTCTCCAGAACTACTTCCCCAATAGATTTCTCGAATTGATAATCACACCTTGAACAACTGAATTTGCGTATGCTTTCTTTAGTGTTTTTTGCTTTTAGATAGCCACAGTATGGACAAAGCATTCTTATTCTCTCCTTCTTTTCTTTAGTTTAAGTACAATAATACCTAAAACTAGAATCTGAGGAACAATCAAAGCGATTGCAATGTAACTTGTTTTTTCTAAGGGAACGCTGCTTGGATCTAAAGGATTAGAACCTTCTGCAATCTCAACACCATCATCATAACCGTCTCCATCAGAATCTGCAAGCAGAGGATTAGTATTATAAATATCAGCTTCTTCTACATTAGTTAATCCATCCTCATCAGAATCTGCGTCAGCATCTTGTAAGTTCGGGTTTGTGAAATATCTCATTACTTCATCTCCATCAAGTAAACCGTCCCCATCAGAATCTGGATTTTCGGGATTTGTACCCCAAGCCATTTCATCGATATTATTCAGGTTATCATTATCTCCATCTTCCAAGGCGTCATCTGAATCATTAGGATCTAAAGAATCGTACAAAATCTCATAGTTATCTGGCATTCCATCATCATCGGAATCTCCAGAAAGGGGATTAGTTGAATACTGAAGCACTTCGTCTCCATCTGAGATTGAATCACCATCAGAATCTGGATTCAAGGGATTTGTAAAGTAATTATCTACTTCTATAATATTGCTCAGTTCATCATCATCAGAATCTGTTCCTACATCCGGACTAAGAGGGTTTAGTATGTATTGATTGACTTCTAGACCATCGCTTATTGTGTCAGTATCTGTATCAAAATTATTTTTGCTTGTTCCTATTATCCCTTCTTCAAAATCCCATAACCCATCGTTATCTGAATCTAAGTCTAAAGTATTTTTCAACGATCCTCTCACATGTATCCAAGGTGCCAAACCAAAATCATTTGTTTCATCAATAGATAACTGCCCTCTTCGAGATATATGGAAAATTTCAATTTCATTATCATTGTCTACATCAAAGACAATAGGTGAGATTCTATCAGACGCTGACAAGAATCGTGTTACACTTTTAATCGTATTACCTTCCCAGTCGACAATTTGGAGTCTAAGGTAGTTCGTGAATATAATATCTGCCTTGTTATCACTATTTACATCTGCTACGGCAGGAAATCCGTTTACATTTGTTTCGCTGGGGATGTAGAATACAATCTCTAGTTCAGTAGTCAATCTAAGAACGATTAAACCATTAGGTAGCGATTGAATAATCTCATAATACCCATCATTATCAATATCATAAGTAACTGCATGGGTGGAAGAATAAACTACAGAGGGTATTTGTATATCCCAAAAAGTGCTGTTAGGTGGCTCTAAAGACATTACATATAGATAACCAAAAGTTGAAGCTATAGAGAGCTCTTTCTTTCCATCATTGTTGAAATCATTAACAAGTGGAGTGGTTCTAAATTCCTCCCCATCTATAAAATAATGTACAGGGATTCTAAAAGGAAATCCATTTACTAAACTACCATTTAAATTCCAAGCGTATATCATTCCTCCGTCTGTACAAACTATTATATCATATTCATTGTCATCATTTATATCTTCAACTACGGGCGGAATAAATTTAGTGCTCTCATTTACAGGTAATTGAATTGGCCAGTCTGTAACATTATTTCCTTCTAAATCCATGATATATAATAATCCATTATGGCCCAGAAAAACCAATTCTTCTTCTCCATCCTTGTTTACATCAAAGTAAATAGTTCCCTGATTAAAAGAACCATTCAAATTGATATTGATGCTTGGTTCAATTTGTCTGTTTTCCTTAATAACTACAAATGAAGTAGTATAATTGCCAGCTAATAATGTTGTATACCTAAGAATAAAACCATGCTCGCTTCCACCGTTCAAATCAATTTTACCAACAATTTCTATATTATTTGTATTCAAGTAAAGCT
>JAGLTB010000224.1 GCA_023270155.1 Candidatus Heimdallarchaeota archaeon
CATAATTCTTCAAAAGAAAATGAAGAGGATCATCCTTATCTAAAACTGATGAATTTGCAGATGGTTGAATAATGGAAGGGTTTTGAAAAGGAGCAAATATCAATAAGAAAACTATGAAGGTAGACATTCCCCAGAATGTGTATTTCTTGGTCTTTATTGACATTTTTCTTCATTCTCTTTTATTCTTTTTCAAATACAAGATAGACTATTAAAATTTCACCATTCTTTAAATTATATCTTCTTACAGAAAGCTATGTTGGAATACTTATCAATCTTTGTTCTGTTCATTTCAAAATTTCTTCTGTTTAACTCACAATTGAAAAATATGATATAATAGAAATTCTCAACTTAGCACCTATCAAGATACAAATAAAGTTAAAACTTTGAAAGTTATTTGTATAGTGTGAATGAACAAGAAGATGCTAAACAAGACTCTTCCTTGACGTTTAAGCAAAGGTTCAAAGTAGGAGAGTTAACAATAGAGGAAATAGAAGATGATATTTGAAACTAAAGGAACTCCATTCCATGAATTAGAAAACTTAGATTTTTCTCTGGAAAACTGGCTTAATTCTTGGTACCCAAAAATATGCAAGTATCTAAATATTGATTCAAAGGAGGATATTATTTCCCTCACTTCGATCGCAAAATTATATCAGTCCAATTTATCAGAAAGCGATTTACGAGAAAAAATCGAAGCAAAGAAAATTGTTATTCTCGCTCCTGGTGTAAATCTAGAACAAGAATTTAACACTTATCTCTCTAACAATTCTATTACTGATAAGCTTCTTATGTGTGCAGATGGTGCTACCTCCTTTCTAATATCGAAGAAAATTATTCCTGATTTTATAACTACAGACATTGATGGTAAAGTAGAAGATCAAATATTTGCTCAAAAACAAGGTTCTACTATTCTTTTACATGTACATGGAGATAACAAGAATTTAGTTGATAAGTACATCAAAAAAATCTCAAAGATGAATTTCTTAATAACAACACAATCAAAACCTGTAAATGGAACATTTAATTTTCTAGGGTTTACAGATGGGGACAGAGCCGTATGTTTATCTGCTCTAATGAAAGCAAGGAATGCTACACTGATAGGATTTGATTTTGGACAAACTATAGGTAAGTTTTCGAAAGCGGACTTACTCTCCGAAAACATGAAGCAAAGAAAACTGAAGAAGTTTACAATAGCTAAATCCATAATAAACTGGTGTGCAAAAACAGGTCTAGAAATTAATTTCATCTAAAAGAATTATCGATTAAACCGTTCTATTGTTTCTTGGAAAGAGTTCGAATGTTGCCCCCATTCCTTCATATTCAAAAACCGTCACAGTAACCTGATCAATGTTTTCTTTCTTTAGTTCTTCATTATTTGCTAATCTATTTACGAAATAATGACTTAACTCTTCAACAGTGGTGTTTTCAATTGGTAGCATGACAATATCACTTTTTGGAAATTCATATTCTTTATCATAATGTGGGATACGGATTATCAGTTGTTCGTTCTCTTCCTCTAGCTCGAGATACTTGTTTTTTGTTGGAATTAGAATATAATGATCTAAGGAATCAACAATTGGTTGCAGAATGCGTTTGATGATGTGAAAATCAATAACCATATTATCTTTTCCCTGATCTCCGTAAACGTTGATTAGAATTTTGTAGTTATGGCCATGTAAAGGTTCTATCATTTTCTCTCCAACAACAAAGTGAGCACACGAGAAGGCTAAATGGTCTCTACTAAGAAACAAATCATAGCTCATTAAAGATAAAAACATGATGAGAATTAAAAATCCTTCTTTGTATTAATCATTTTTCTGAGCTTTCTAAAATAAATGATTCAAGCTCTTGTATTCCTAAATCGATATCAACTAGATAAACGAGAAAATCGGATAAGATAGTAGCAAATTCATTACGAAATTCCTTACCTAATTTTGTTAGTTCATCATAGTTATTTATGTCATCAAGCCCCCAAGAAAGAACATCGCAAAGTTTTCCTATTTCATCGTCACTAAGATCATCACTTTTTTTCTGTCCTTTTAATTGAATCTGTGATAATATCTTATCTGCGCTTGATATTTCATCTTCAAAAATAGAAACTAAAGGATTTATACAAATGACTAGCATCTCATGTAATGTCATCTGAGCTTTATCTGCAAGATCAATTGCCTGGAAAGAGAGATCTGTTGTTTGGCTGATTAAGTCCTTTTGAATTTGAATATTTTCTAAATCTGATAGTCCTGATTTATGTAATTGGTTGTATTCATCCTGTTTTTCCAGAACAAGAGCTAAATTATTTCTTATGTTGTTTTCAGTTGTTGATTCAGTAGAAGTTCTATAATAGACATCTTGCCATTGGTTATTTGTTTCTTCTTTAAGCCTAAAAAGATCGTTGGATCTTGTAACTAAGCTATCGATTTTCTGAACTATAAGTTCACGTTCGCTCATACCTTTTAGGAATGCTCTTTCCACTTCTTCCTTGAACTCTTCAGCTGCTCTGCTACCAGATTTAAGATAATCAACTAATGAACTTTGATAAAAGGTTCGTGCGAGTAAAGACATAGATGATAGGAGAGATGTTCTAAGATTGTATAAACTATCCTCGTTTGAACTAAGAAAGCGATCTATAGAGCTTAGCAGGCTACTCATTAATGTATATATGTAGCGGAGGGTTCTGTAATTTAACCTGTCTAAGAACTTACCCAGAACCGTTTGTCTTTCAAGAACTGCCTCTATGTCTTCTTGCATTCGTGAGTTATTGATATTAATACTTAAATAAAAGCCTTATCTTTCGATTTATTCGAACTAGGTAGATTCTGGGTGATTTTTGAAAAAAGAATCGGTTATTAGTATAAATTTTTCTC
>JAGLTB010000225.1 GCA_023270155.1 Candidatus Heimdallarchaeota archaeon
TCAAGAAGAATCAAGAAAATTTGTTAGATGTAGCGATGATAAACAAATCGGAGGAGTTTGCTCAGGATTTGCTAGATACATTGATGCAGATGTAAGTTTAGTGAGAATATTAACTGCAGTTAGTTTTCTAATCTCTGGATCAGTAACTTTCTGGGCTTATATTCTCTGCTGGATTATTGTACCAGAAGAGGAATGTGGTCAAAGATAAGTCCTTTCTTATTTTTCTTTGAAAAATTCTTCCAATTTACTATCTTTTGGATGTTTAATTAATGGAAAGATCTCTTCCCACTTAATCATTTTAGATTCAAGTTTATGCTCAGTTAAATATTTCAGAACCTTTTCCGGAAAATCTGGAGCAACTAATATACCCTTAACTTTCTTTTTTTCTTTTTCATGGAAGAATTCAATGTAACGTTTCAATTGATGAGCATCTTGTGGAGTAGCTTTGCGTTTCTTGACTTCTACAATTGTTTCTCCTTCTTGTCCTATTCCCCTAATATCAACTGGTCCAACATCTGTATTGTATTCTGTTTTAAGAACTTGAAAACCAGGTTCGATAAGTTCAGGATTAGAAACAAGATATTTTACTAAATCACTCTCATCTCCATAGATTTCTAATTCGGTTTCATCATAGGCATGCCAAAGTGCAAGAAATTGTATGTTTGAGAAAAGTATCGTTAGTGTTTCTTCTGTTTTAGTTCTTCTTGTGAACATTTCCAACATTTCTTCTTTTGTTTTAAATTGAATAGGTCCCGCTTGAGGTTTTTGCCAATTAAGAGGTTTAACACCTGTTGGTCCATGCATTATTACTGACAGATCTTTCTTTATAACAAGAAATCGATCACCATCTTCTAATGTTGATTTAATTCTCCCATCGAAGAGAGCTTTACAATGTCCTGCAACGATAATCATCTTTTCTCCCACAACTGAATTAAGTCTCTTTGCTACTTCTGTTAATGAATCAAGTGACAGAACTTCGAAGTTAATAATATCCATTTGATATCCTCGTGAATGATGATTACTAAACTTTAGAAGTTACGTTTGTTTTTATATTTATTTACTGCCCAACAATTTGAAAATCATATAAAAAACTATAAATGAGCAATATTGAAGATATTAAATATCATACTGTAGAGTGAAAGAAGATGGCAGAGATTATCCAAATAATGTTGTATATACAAGTTGCTACAGTTATTGGTTGTTTAGCTTATAGTGCAATTATTGATCTCATCAAAAGAGAGATATCAGATATTCCTTGGATAATTATGGCAATAGAGGGAATTATAACTACTATAATCATAATAATATTTTCCAACCAAAGCAGTCTTTATACAAGACGACAAGTGGGAATATTAGTAGCTATTAATCTTGTTGTTGGACTGCTTATGGGATACTTACTCTATTATACTGGAGTAATGGGAGGAGCAGATGCGAAAGCACTAATGGCTTTATCAATAAATTCCTCCGTTTACCCTTTTCTAATAGGTGTTACTCAACTGGATGTATACAGGTTTATGCCTTCTATTTTCAACATTTTCTTTAATTGGTTGTTAACAATGGTTATTATCTATCCCTTACCACTTCTGTTTTACAACAGCTACTTAAAAGCCAAAGGAGAAAAACTCTTCGAGGGGACTACTGCTAACTTTGCAAGTAAAATTCTTATGATGATTTCAGGGTATTTGATTCCGACTGATAAAGCTATAAATAGAACTGATATAGTATATTCTGAAACATTTGATAAGGAAGAAGAAAAGTGGGAAATCAAGCACTTCATGCAAGTACAAGAAATAGAAGAAGAAGAGGAATTCAAAAAAGAAGTAGAAGAGAAGATAAAAGAAACTGGAAGGAAAAAGATCTGGGTAAAAGTATTACCACCAGGAATTGTATTCCTCTTGATTGGATACATAATTAATTTAGTAGCAGGGAATATTCTATTCCTCATTTATCATTTCGCTTTGTAGAAATTTGGTAGAACTAAACAAATTTATAGAAAATACCAACCGATTAAACGATTGAAATGGAACCTAAAGAAATGGCAGAGAAAGCCATAGAGATGGTTAAGAACAAAAAAACAGATGAAATTGTTCCTTTTATTGTGAGTAAATTTGACGAGGAAAAAGAAGGACTCAAAGCTCTCATTA
>JAGLTB010000226.1 GCA_023270155.1 Candidatus Heimdallarchaeota archaeon
GGATGTGAAAATTCTTGAGCAGATTAAATAAAATTGTTCAATTCTTTAAGAATTTCAATGATATTTCTCATCCTCAATTAACCCCGAAGCTAAAATTTCTCATATATGCTATTTCTGCTTTTGGAACCGCAGCTAGATTCGTTTCTCGAATGTTTATAGAATTATATGCTGTGATTATCGGTTCTTCCTCAACTGCTTTAGCGTTAATTACCGCTATGCGCAATCTTATCCAGCTAGCTTTACAATCTTCATTTGGAAGGATTTCAGATTTTCTTGGTAGGAAAGCTTTGATTCTCTTTGGTTTATTCGGAGGTGGGATTTCGCTTGCTCTATTTCCATTAATTCATAATCAGTGGATTCTAGTAGGAGGAGTGATTGTTTTTTCAATATGTTTTGCATGTTATAGTCCAGCTTTCACAGCTCTTCTAGGAGACATAACCAATCGAAAAAATAGGGCAGGTTTATTGAGTCTGGTTACACTCATAGGTGCAATTGCATCTCTTATTGGTCTGTTAGTTGTCGGGGTTATGAGTAATATCGGAAAAACTGAATACATGCAGTATACAATAATACTTGAAATCGCAGCAGGATTATTTATCATTACGGGATTCTTTGCTGTTCTACTTACAAATCCTCCAACTGAGAAATTAGAAGAACGAAGTATGCTTAGTTTAACACCCTTGAGAAAAAACAAAAATTTCCGAACTTTTGTCATCGTTGGATCATTTATGGGTTTTTCAATGTCACTTGGTTGGCCAATCTTCCCTCAAGTTCGAGGAAATTACGCAACAGCTCAGGAGAATACTTGGATTTGGGCATCTTTCAGCCTATCAATGATTTTAACATTAATAATTACTAAACCAATAATTGACAAAATAAAGCGAAAATGGGCTCTTTTTATAGGAAGAGCTGTAATGTTTTTTATTCCTTTAAATCTAGCAATCACAGTAATGTGGGCTCCTTACTGGTGGCACATGGCAATTGGAGCTGCTGTAAGTGGTTGTGGTAATTCCTTCTATATGGTAGCTGAAAGTGCTTATGCCTTAGATAGTGCACCAGAAAAAGAAAAAGGAACATATACAGGACTTTTTTATCTATTTCTCGGAATAGCTACTTTCGCTGGATCACTTATTTCAGGTATATTAGCAGATCAAGTTCTTCCAATACTAGGTAAATGGGAAACAATCGTACTCTTTCTCTGGATAATTACAGGAGCAAGATTCATCTCTTCCATAGGATTTCTTCTTTTAAGGGAACCTATAGAGTATTCGATTGAATCAGAAAATGTTAAATTGAATAATGTTGAATAGTACACTATGTCAGGAAAAGTAGATTTTGGATTATTAGTTTCCTTTACCTTTCCATTAACAGAAATTCACTCTTTCAAAGATTATGTGGAAATAGTTACAAATGCTGAAGAACTTGGGTTTGATGCAGCTTTTTTCAATGA
>JAGLTB010000227.1 GCA_023270155.1 Candidatus Heimdallarchaeota archaeon
AAGAATGCTGGACCTACCCAGAATTTTATTGGATATTTGGCAAAAAATATTCCAAAAAATACATAGGTGACCGCAACAGATAACTCTATTGCAATGAGAATATCTCCTGTTTTTCCTAGTATTTCTCCCGAAACATTTTCCAATTGCTTCTCAATTAGATAAAAAACAGTAGAAGTTATTGAAATAAGTATAAATGCTATAGTATAGAAAATGTATTTCTTGCTAAATAGTACTTTGATACCAGTAGTAAAAATGCTCTTAATGTATTGGTAAAAAGCCTTCTCTACATATGACATGGTAAGAATAATCGAACCGATACATAAAAAAGTTTGTAAAATGAATAAAGGTTAAATCATATTTATTTATGAAAATAATGTAATAGATAGATTAAGGTAATATAATATGAGTGATAATCCTTTCATAGGAAAAGAAACGTTTCTGTTTGATGGGGATGGGGTTCTCTATAAAGAAGATTCACCATTACCAGGTGCTATTGAATTTTTAACCTTGTTACAAAAGAAAGAGAAACAAATTTTCATCTTAACTAATAATAGTACAAAAACAAGAAAAGAATTTCAAGCAAAATTAGAAAATCTAGGAATTAAAATTCCAATAGAAAATATACTAACTTCTGCATACTTAACTGCTGATTATTTTTCAAAACATGCTTCAGATCTGAATGTTTACATAATTGGAGAAGAGGGGTTGAAAAAAGAGTTTCAGGGTTTAGATTTGAAAGTTATGAATTCTAATGAAGAGAGTAATGAAGAAGATGTTTTTGATTTCGATCTCAATAATGTAAACTGCGTTGTTACTGGAATGGATAGGAATCTAACTTATGTCAAACTTGCTCGTGCTGTTAATATTCTAACAAACAAAAACAAGGAAACGAAATTTATTGCGACCAATGGAGATATGACTTTTCCAACCAAGCAAGGATTGATTCCTGGTGGTGGTGCAATGATATCAATTCTTGAGAAATTAACAGAAAGAAAAGTAGAGCTGGTCATTGGAAAACCTAGTCCTCAGATGTATATATCTGCATTAGAAATTTCCGGATCATCAAAAGAAGAAACGGTGTTTTTTGGAGACCGATTAGAGACTGATATATTAGGTGCAAATCAAATAGGAATCCTGTCGTGCCTTGTTCTTTCTGGGGTAACTTCAACAGATGATTTAGAGAATCTAAGTGATGAAACTAGTCCAGATATCATTGTAAATAATCTTCATGATGTTATTGAGCTGTTCAAGGACTTGTAATTTATAGTGGAAATTATTCACTTTTTATCCTTTTCACACCTTATATTTTTATATTTTAACTGCTTTCTTTTTTATGTGAGATGTAGACATAAGCTAAATTCAATGATTTGGACTTCCTTCTTTATTGTATTCTGTTTATTTTCATATTCTATTTTCTCACAGGGAAATCAATCAGTATATTCTATTCAGAATCCGTCCATATCCTTAGAGGAAGTAATTACGGATAAAACATTTCTTAGAGATTTAAGAAATGCTGAATCTGAAGATGAATTTAGAGTTTTGTTTGAACCTTCAGATTCTAAATATTTGTCATATTTAAATCACGTAGGAAAAAAACTCTGGGTCTTTACTTCTTATCCAGGTGTTGCATTAACACTTACCAAAACTAGTATACTGAGATTGATCGAAAGAAATATCATTCAGAATCTTTGGTTTAACTCTATCATTTTTTCTTCTTCTGATTCTTCACATTTTCAATCCTTGAATTTAACAAGAGATGTCTATGATTATACAACAAGTATAGGGGCTCAGTCATTATGGGCTGAAGGATATTATGGGAATTCAACAAGGATTGCTATTCTAGATACTGGAATTAAGCAAAATCATCCCGCTTTAATTCAGACTATGGAAGGAGAAAACAGAATTCTTGAAGCCAAGAATTTCTTCGATGACTCAACAAATATTGAGGATGATAATGGGCATGGTACTGAAGTAGCTGGAATTATAGGAAGCAATGGACTTCATGGTTTTGATAAAGGAGTTGCTCCAAATTGTGATTTTCTGATTGGAAAAGTCCTATCTCATGCAGCCCAAGGATCTGTAGAAACTCTGATAAAAGGCATTGACTGGGCATTGGAAAATGAAGCTGATGTAATTAATCTTTCACTTGGAAAAGCTGTTTCCAATGTTACCTCGCCTGAAGTCATCGCAGTAAATTCTGCAGTTCAACAAGGAGTAATTGTTTGTGTAGCAGCTGGAAATGCGAGAAACGCGAACGAATTTGGGTATAATGATTTATTCACAGTTTTAAGTCCAGGAATTGCTAGCCAAGCTATAACAGTTGGAGCTTTAGACAATAATAATGTTTTATATGAATTGAGTAGTGCTGGATCAGCTGTAGAGAATTACGATGAAACAGATAGCCAATTTCTTTTTGATTCAGTTGAACTTTCAAATACGTTACTAAAACCTGATCTTTTAGCTCCTGGTGTTATGCTAAACACAACTTCAAAAGAAGGTCTCACAACTAAACGAGTATCAGGTACAAGCTATTCAACCGCTGTTGTCTCTGGAATATGTTCTTTATTGCTTCAGGGGCATGTAAATACTTCTCCTTCTATAAT
>JAGLTB010000228.1 GCA_023270155.1 Candidatus Heimdallarchaeota archaeon
GGTAGTTTGGTTTTCTTATTTATGCCAATTAACTTACTTTATGTTGATAGTATTTTCCTAAATACTCCTCAGATGACTTTCTTTACACTACTAAGTTTCTTGCTATTTTTGCAGGAGAGGTATAGATCATCTGCTTTCATCCTCTCAGTAGCATGGTTATCCAAACAAATGCCCTTATTCCTTGTAATTCCTTGGTTCTTCATAATTTGGAAAAAAAAGAGTTTGAAAGAAGCATTAGTAGATTTTATAGTAATATTTATTGTAACAACGTTAATTCTTTCTATTCCGTGGCTATTTCTATCACCAAAAGATTATGTTTGGAGGGTTTTTGGGCCAGGAAAACCATTAGCAACAGTTGATTTTGAACATCTAGCAAATACAGTTTCTTTAGCTCATAGTTTCTTATTTTTCGGTAGTGAGGGTTTTGCTAATTTTTATTCCATCATAAATAAATACATGATTCCTTTTATCGTGTTTTATCTTTTAATTGTGCTTTTCGCTTATTTTAATGGGAAAAAGATAGGAAATGATGAATGTCAATTCACCATATTTACTACATGGATAATAATAAACACACATCTATTTATCTCAAGGGGAGTTTACAAATATTATAATGCATTTATCACACCATTTGTTGTTCTTTCTTTTCTTGTTTTTTCAAATCAACTAACCTCGAAAATAATGAAAAAATTTGAGTCACGAGATGTATTAAAGAATGGGGACACAAAAAAAAGGTTTTACCAAAGATTTTCTCTGATAAATCAATGTCTCTTACTTCTTCTTTTCTTTATTTCCCTAAGCTCCCTATTCTATTATTATAATCTGGTTCTAATAATCAAATCTAGATTTTTACATCCCTTCTTACTCTTAATTTTATTTCTGATGATTAGTATTCTCCTCTCTCCAGATATCTACAAAAGTCTCGTAAAAAAGGAAAACTATAAAATGATTATCAAAGATCTGGAAGACATATTTCGAAATATAAGAAGACATTTCAAAGAAGCAAAAGATTCTTTTCTAGCAAGGTTTAGACCAGAATCCTAGTTTTTTATGTAAAACAATAACTGAATATTGATTTTTTTTATTAAATTTGTCACAATAATGCTTGAAACTAGAAAAACACTCAAATGCTATAAGCAAAATATATAATATAATTAAGAGAAAGCAACAAGTAGACGAGTGTCACAAATGCCAAGAAATCTTAGTGAATCCAGGAGAGGAGTATCAGAAGTCTTAGCTACAGTTATTCTGATAGTGTTAGTGACAGCTGCAGCATCGATTACAGCGATTGTTTTGGTGAATGTAGATGTTGTTACTCTGCCTGGGAGCACAGGAACAACTGCCACTTCAAAAGAAGTTACACTTTCTATTTACATTGAAAGCTATAATGACACCGATTTTGATAGCTTGTACGACACAATGGTAATTTATCTCTCATCTGATGTTGATTCTCCAAATATCTTTGTTAGAGATATAGATTTGCTTCTACCTACTGGGCAAACTATTGATGATTTGGTACCGTGGGGAATATCAGATACTTCCCAAGGATGGAATAATGAATATGGTGGCTACAATGTTCCTCTTGGAACAATCAATGCTACCTTCGTTTTAGATATCAATAGTTTATCAATAAATCAAGGAGAAATTGATAAAGGAGAATCTCTTTACATTGTGGTTTACTATACATATGTTACTGAAATTGGACCTAGGTTTGAGACCATAACTGATTTTCGTCAAAGTAAACTAATAACTCTGTTATGATTTTAGTAAACTGTTTACTATTATCTAATATAATGTTAATTTATATAATTAGACACCTTATCGGTTGAAGGTGTTAAAGTGAGATCCTATGTGAATATTCTGAAAAAGCTTATTTCATATCAAACAACAAACAATCCTATAGAACAAATAATACCTGATCATGAAATTCTGACTTACATAGAAGATGAGTTGTTCTCTCCTCTTGGTTATGAGACAATTCTATATGAAAGCAACGGATATTGGTCCCTTGTAGCATATCTGAAGAGAAAAGAACCTACTGCTCTATTCATAGGACATTGTGATGTAGTTCCTCCTGGTCCAGAATGGGTGACTGATCCTTTTAAATTAACAATTAAGGAAGATAAGGCATATGGGAGGGGTGCAGCAGATATGAAAGGTTCAGTTGCAGTGATGCTTGATTTGGCAGAAGATTTTCTTACAAAAACAGAATGCTCGATAATTATCGCAATTAATCTAGATGAAGAATCTGGAGGAAAAGATGGTGCAGGTCAGTTGATGCCTATTCTTGAAGACTTGAATTTAGTACCTGACTTCGTGATTAATGGAGATGCGAATGGGTTACAGATTGTCAATAGAAGAAGAAATCCATTTGCTATAGCTTTGAATGTACCAAAATCAAAAACCAAAATAAAAGGTAAAAGGGAAACAAGAAATTTCAAAACAGAAATTGCAGGAAACCGAACCATGCATGCTGCATATTTCATGAGAGATATTGATATACATTGTGCAGATAAAGCTTCAACCTATCTCAAAAAAGGAAAGTATAAGGTCAGTAATCTTAGGGGTAATTTTGTTAAGAATAATGTTTTACCTTCGGAAATTACCGTCGACTACATTATCCCTGATGAGAAGAACGGAGAAATTCTGAATTATGATGAAAACCTAACAAATTTTCTTTATTCAGTAATTGAATTCAACAATATAGATATTCCATCAAATCCAAGTGATTATGGAATTAATCTTACTTTCAACTACTATAGGGAGGAAAGCGATAACCACCTATTTCAAATGGATCTTAGGATAATGAGTAAATCACACGAGGATGTAAGAACATATTTTGAAAAACTTGTTAAGAGATTCTCTATTTCAGGAAATATTGAAGTCAGAGGGAGTATAGGACCTGTGAATACGTCTGAAGATTCTCTCCTGATAACAAAAGCTAAGGAAATCGCAAAGGAACTACAACTTTCAGAAAAACCTATTGAAATGGGAGGAGCAACTGATTCCAGATTTTTCAGTGCTATACAAATACCTGCTATTGAGTTTGGTCCACTTGGAGGAAATGTACATGGTAGTAATGAGTATGTGGAAATAAGCTCATTGGAAATAGTTAGGGATTTTTACCTAAAGCTTGTTCAAAATTTGGAAAAAAAATGATTATTAAAGATAGATATCTAAACATTAAGAGCAAGGAAACTAGTAAATCTTACAAAAGAATTAAAACTAAGTAGAGAAAATAAAATTAGGGAAAGTTAGAATGTCAATTGAACCTAAGAGAGCATATAAAATAGTTCTTATTGGAGATCCAGAAGTTGGTAAAACATCAATAAGAAGAAAGTACATGGGTAAATCTTTTAGAGCTGATTACTTGAAAACCCTAGGTGCAGATTTTGCTGCAACCAAAGTAAATGTTGAAGGGGATACTGTTCTTCTTACAATTTGGGATCTTGCAGGACAATCCATTTTTCATGGTATGCGTTCATCGTTTTATCATGGATGTAAATGCGCTTTAGTTGTGTGTGATGTTACAAATCCACAATCTCTGGAAAATAGTTTTAAATGGGCTGAAGAGGCAACAAATTACGCAAAAAACTCGTTACAAGACATTTATTTGATTGGGAATAAAATTGATTTAGCAGATGACCGTATGGTACAAGATAATCAGATGGAGGAAGTAGCAGAAAGATTTAGAGAAACTTTTAATTTCTCTGTGAAAGTTTACGAGACATCGGCTCTAACAGGAGCTAACATAAATGAGTTGTTTGAGTATATGAGTAGAAAATTGATCATTGG
The DNA here is from genome assembly GCA_023270155.1 of Candidatus Heimdallarchaeota archaeon. GTDB lineage: Archaea > Asgardarchaeota > Heimdallarchaeia > Heimdallarchaeales > Heimdallarchaeaceae > UBA460. The sequence goes on from JAGLTB010000228.1 coordinate 3,796, forward strand.
TGATGTCTCTGCAGAAGAAAAGATTGAACCCACAACAACCAAAAGTGATAGTCCTAAAGAAAAAATAAGTGAAGAAACTAGTAAGACAGATGACCTTTCAAAAATACTTAATCTAGTAGAAGACCTAGACAACAGAGTAAACAATATTCAACAGACAATTGAAGAAGTAAAGAAGCTTATCATCAATAAAAAATGAAGTTAGTGTGCTTGTGTACGGAAACCAATTTTTATGATACAAAAGAATTCTACAAAAAAAATAGTTTTATTGTCGAATTTCCTTTGATTTGAAATCGCTAAATAATATGAAAAAAAGCTTCCAATAAAAAAACTTTTTTTAGTTAGAATGCAATGTAATAGCTTGAGAATACAATTTTACTAAAGAAGATGTTATCATCGTGGCATAATGTTTTTATATTGCGTTTACTTAAAGAAATTGTTTTACATTAATATATGTAAACAAAGGTGAAAAAAAATGAATAAAAGAGGACTAATTTTAATTTTCCTTTTTGTAATAGCAAGCGTAGGTGCAATGGCACCTGCTTATGCCGCTGAAAGTAGTACTAACATTGTAAATCTAAGATATGACTCTCCTCATAATGTAGATATGGGTGAAGTCTATGTTGATCTTTCAATGGAAAGTTATTATGATGTCGAACTTGACACATGGGATGTAGCTTTCTGGTACTTCTTTGACTGCGCTATATCCGGCTGGAGTGGATATTTTCCAGGAGTACTTGGATATGGTTGGCAGATGGAATATTGGTGGTTTGATCCACTCAACGACCAAACACAATACCCAACATTACCAATGTATAACGAAACCAGATTTGCTGGACAAATGGTTGTATTGTTAGATGATTACAATCTAGGATTAGGCAATGCTGGCTTTAGCGGAACATCCATCGACACTTATCAAGAAATCACAATAGAACTTGAAACCGGATGGCACTATATCACAGTAATAGCTGGAGAACTTGTCTCTGATCGTGATCATACAGAATTTGATTATCAATTAGTAAAAGATCAAGTCAGATTTTACGTAGGTAAGAAAGGTGACGCTCCCGGTGCATACTTTGAAGAAGCTGCATATACTACAGCTAACTTTATTGCAACACCCACACTCTCAGAAGATTTGGGACAAGCATTTAATTATAGCAACGTTGCAGAAATAAGTATAATAGCAACACCAGCTGTCGCAGATTTAACAGCAGCACTTGGAACAGAGAACAAACCAGTTGTCGTAGATGTGGAAACAATATATAACTCATCAACAGGTGATTTAACCATGTTCGACAGTGATGGTTTTGAAAGCTTTTATTATGGACCGTTATCTCTAATGGAACCAGGAGCAGCAGGACCAACAAATATCACATGGGTTATTAATGACGGACCACTAATCAATGACGACGAAGCAGTGCTCTACAAGGGACTTAATTATGTATACTGTGTAGTATTCGGAATAGCTCTTGACAAATATTCTGTAGGATATATGGCTAGTGCAACAGCGAATGGTGGACTAGGTAGAATAGATCCCTCATTACGTGGTCTTTGTGGAGTACCTGGTTTGTACATTGACACAGCAATATTCAGAGTAGCTGTAGGAATGGAAGAAGCAGGACCAAACTTCGGTATACTTATAAGTGTCTCAATGCTCGGGCTAGTAACCGCATTATTCGTGATGCGAAGAAGAAGAAAATAATAGGTGATCTTAAATGAAAAAGAAAACAGCGATTATCGCTCTTCTAATTTTAACTAGCTTTGTAGTTAGTAGTGCAATTATGCCAACAACACAAGGACAAGTCGTCCTAGCAAACCTTGTTTTCAAAACCAACGGTGGAGGAACAAGACCTGATTATGGTCTTTTCATCGCCCAATATCTTAGAGATATAGGTATAGATGTTGAGGTTAAAGTGCAAGAATGGTCAGTCTTTGTAGGTGAATTGATAGCCACACACGACTATGATTTGGGTTGTGTAGCTCTTACCGGTGGTGGAGCCACTCCCGAAGCTCGAAGTGTGTATACTGAAGAAGGTTCATTGAATCTATTTCAACTAGATCAATTAATACCCTATGGTAATGAAAGTGAACAGATGCAAGACCTCGGAGTTACAATTGCAGACCTAGATGAAAGACAACAACTCTATTATGATTGGCAACAATTGATGATGGACAAAATAGTACCACTATTGCCATTGTTCTCCCCAAGATTCTATACAGCAGTCTGGTCTAATACAAAAGGCTATGATATGAGATGGGGATTTGAAGCATCATCACCATATATGAGTTACGATGGATTACATGAAGGACAAGATTCTGCAGATGAATTTAATAACCGTGACGCAATGTGGAGTGAATTGAACCCATTATTCTCAGATGATACATCCAGTACATGGATTTATGGTCTAACAGCTGACTCATTATTACGATGGAGTCCAGACAATGCACCATTAAAGACTGGATTAATTGATGATTGGGAACAAATCACACCAGATCATTTCAAGTTCGAATTGCGAGATAACGTCTTTTGGAACCCATCATTTAACGTAACTGATAGAACTTCTAGCTCAGGACCATTAGTAACAGAAACCTCCCCAGGAGTCTGGGATATAACTGATCCATTAGAATTGATGGACGGATTAAAAGATGGTTTACCAAGTACTGGAACAAGCCACCAAGTAACTGCAATCGATGCTGTATTTACTTACCTAGCATATGGTAACTTAAATATCAGTGAAGATCCCTCATTAGCTGAATGGATTTCAGACATATATGTTGATCCTGTTGATCCTTTAGCTTTCCATGTTTTCATTGATGGTGATCCAAATACTGTTGAAGTTGAACCTTTCATAGATTTCTTTGCAGGAATGACATTCCAAACACTGCCAGAGTTCTTCTTGAATTCTACAGATACACAAGTAACTCACAGTGGTGGAGGTATCCCAACAGTCGGGTTATATGACGAGATAATCAATACTCCTCAATGGATAGCCTTTAGTGAATCATGCTTTGGTCATGGTCCATTTATGTTCGATTACTTCGTTTCAAACTCAGTATCCGTTCATACCCGCAGTCCATTCTGGTTCGGCGTAGGCGCTATCGATGGTGTTGGAGGAAAAACCCCATTTGTTGAGACAGTCAATACTCGTGTTATTCCAGATGATTCCGCTTCATTAGCAGAATTCAAAGCTGGAAAGCTAGACATATTGGGTGTTACTTCATTCCCAGAAGAAAGAAAACTCATGCAAGCTGATCCTAGATTTGAGGTTCAAACAGAAATTAGAGATTACTATCTGTTCATCTTCTACAACTTAAAGCGTCCATTCCTTGGTGGAGCAGACAACTTCGTCTTCTTAGATGCCGCTGGAAAGGAAGCATATACTAAAGGTGTAGCTGTAAGAAAAGCGATGAACTACGCAATCGATCGTGAAGAAATGAATCAAGTTCTACATGATGGAGAGTACACTCTATGTCACAACCCAATGTATCTATACACAGCCTTCTATTACTATGATGATGTTATCAAGTACTATAAAGATCTTGATGCAGCCATCGAATGGTTAGGTTATGCAGGATATTCACTTGAAGTTGAAGATACACCATATCCAATACTTGGTATTGTAGCCGCAATAGGCGTAGGCGCAGCACTCTTGCTTTACCGCAAAAAGAAATAATTTCTAACTTTTTCTTTTCTTTTTTTTTATTTTAAACTTTTCAAAACAGAATTTTATTTTCACACCTAGCAATTCAAGAAAATATGGTTTTTCTACATCATACTTATAAATATCTCAAAGGAACACATTGAAAATTTACCTCATTTTTTTCTAGAGCATACTTATAAATGCCTTTAAAGCCGGGCTAGTAAGCGCATTATCCGAAATGCGTAAAAAATAAATAATAAGGTGTTTAAATGAAAAAGAAAACAGCGATT
>JAGLTB010000229.1 GCA_023270155.1 Candidatus Heimdallarchaeota archaeon
GGTTGTAAGCCATCTACTCTGAATTCGACTTTTTGTTTAAAATAAGAACCCCAATGGTGAAGAGTTCTCAAATCATAGAGGATAGAGAGGATATTAGCGCTTCGCCCTAGTGAGGTCCTGAAAGTGACTTTCCCTAATATTTCTATATGTATAACTGAATTACTTTGAAATTCTGAAGCATTCAGACTACGAGATATATAAAATGGGGAGTATCCTAATTCTTCTTCTAGCTCCTCTTCAAACTCATAATCCAACACATAAAACAATTCTACTTCAGTTTCGTTTACCCAAGCTGTAAATGTCGATCTTTCGTCATCCATGTAATGATAATCATGAAAATCATAGGTAATTGGGAGAAGGAATGATGCATTTATAGTTGTAGTTGGGTTGTAGATTATATAACTACAGTTAAAGACTATTGGCATATTGAAATCGTTCATGTCTTCTAGTTCTGCACTCATTATTATACTCGAATCAAGTAAACTCAAATCTTCTTGTCCTGGATACGGAATTAGACTAGCAATACCAATATCCCCAGGAAAGTATTCAAATTGAGATCGCGAATGAATAAATAGCTGATTCTTACTGAATAATAGGATAAGGAGCATGATCAGGGAAAAACTCTTTATTTTTCTCACACTAATCTTACAGCACTCCATCAGATTATATTGGCAATACATCCTTATCTATTTTTTGTAAGATTGATTAATCTAAGCTGATTTGACAATATTTATATAGGCGTTATACTATACATGATATAGTATTGAGCGGATAGTAAGTGTTCAATACTAATAAACAAGCAAAAAGGTGCAAAAAATGTTCAGAAACATAAAAACATATCGACCAGAAGCTCTGATTGAATCAGAGAAATTCAGATCATATGTTGAGAGCTTTGAATCAGAATTACTTAGAGGAATTTCGACACTGTCTGCACTATCAATAATTCAACGACATCCAGAAGAGGGAATCTATGGTTATCAGCTTCTGAAAGAACTTGAACATGATACAAAGAAAATACTGGTTATTGAGGAAGGCACCCTTTATCCAATATTACGGAAACTAGAAAGAGATGGTCTCCTTTCATCTGCAAGAAAAGAATCAGGGGGACGTCCTAGAAAGTACTATCAGTTAACAGAGGAGGGAGCTAGACTTTACGATCATATGATGGGCTTCTTTTCAAAATTACTTGAAGCAATATCAAGCGTTATGGAATTTGAAGTCAAGCTTCCTGAGAAGGAATATCTGTATTGTCCTAATTGTACAAACAAAATTCCTCAAGATGAAGATGTGAGGTTCTGCAACATTTGCGGATTAAACATTGAAGGTTTAGCAAAATAAGGTGTTAAAAATGAGTAAGAAAAGTGAACAAGAATTACTAATAAAAGAGTATCTTGATGAAGTTACGAAAAAGCTTCCTATCTGGATAAAAACAGATATAAAGGAATTGAAAGATTTCCAAAGTGAGTTAGAAGATCACATTTGGGATAAAGCTACAGAATTAGCTGAAGGAAAAGAGCCAGAAGCATGGCACATAAAAGAAGCAATTAGCATTATGGGTTCTCCTCGTAGAATTACTCGAGAGTATAGAAGGAGAGGAAAGCCTAAGTTTTACATTACAGAAGAATTGTGGCCATTATTTTATAAATCACTAATAGTCGTTGGTGCGATTGTTCTCTTCGTTAATCTTGTTTCAATGGCATTTGGAATTGGAAAAGCAACAGCAAGTCAAGTTGCAGCAGAATTTTTCGGAAGCATATTTAATGGTGCCCTCATTGGTTTTGTTGCAGTATCACTAGTATTTATTCAACTATCAATGCATGGATTTCTCCCTGAGGATTTCAAGAAAATAGCTGAACCAAGAAAAGATACTATATCTAGAGAAATTAAGAAAGCGAAAGCGAAAGTGAAAAAACCTAAGAAAATCATACCATCCCAAACTGAATTACTTATTGGAGGTATCATGGGATTTGCGTTTGGTTTTACTTTGATATTCTTCCCCTTTGCGAATTTCACAGAATACTATGCTTTTGACATGGTAGGTTTAACTCAATGGTTGAGATTGTTTGGAGGAATAATAGTTTTCTCCGGCGTCATCTCTTTCTCTCGAGGATTAATTGGTAAGCATTTGAGATTCCAACAATTATTCATAACACTATCATTCATTCCTTCAAGCTTAACAATAGCTTTATTCTTACAACTATTGAAAAATAGAGCAGTTCTAATAGATCCACTTCTTAGTGTATTCCCTGGAGCTGATATTCTATTATACGTCAAAATTGGTGTTATTTTCACAGTTGTAATGACCATCTTTGGAATGTTGAATGAAATCTCACGAATAATTAAGCTAGAAGCATATGGTTTTCCCAAAGTAGAAGAAACTGCAGCATGATATTCTTCTCTTTACTTTTTTTTATTTTAAATCAATATAAACTGAATAGAATTTTTTTGTTTCTAGTGAATATATATATACAACCGAGGTTTAGTTTTTCCTACACGCGAGTAGAATAGGATACTTCTAGTTTAAGGCTTTAGTAAAATGAGATACTTTTGTGGAACGCTACAAGCATAAGCAGTTACTTGAAGAATAATGTGGTTATAATAATGCAAGCAGAGTATTATGATGTTATAATAATTGGTTCAGGAGTTGGTGGATTAGGTTCAGGACTTTATCTTCAGAAGATGAATCCAAATTTAAGGACCTTAATACTTGAACAACATTCTATTCCAGGTGGAAGTGTAAATGGTTTTAAACGAAAGGGTTACTATTTTGATAGTGGTGCAGAGGGATTAGTTTATTGTGGAGAGGGGCAGATATTCCGTCAACGACTTGAAGAAGTAGGTGTTTTTCAAGAATTTATCTCAATTGATCCAGTAGAAGTGATGAAGTACCAAGATAGAACTGTGGTTATGCATAATAAATTGGAGAAATTTATAGATGAATTAATACATAATTTTCCAGATGAGGAAGAAGAAATAAGAAATTATTTCGAAGTAATAAAGAAAATGAGTGATGAATATTTTTCATTGAATATCGATAGTCTTACTCCATCTTTTCGAACTCTACTTAGAATAGTTTTTACACGCCCAACATTGAGAAAATACGGAACAAAAACCTTTCAAAAATTACTAGACAAGTTTATTACAAATCCAGAGTTGCGAAAAATCTTAGTAGTATATTGTTTATGGTTGGGAGTTTTACCTGACAAAATCAGTGCTCCTTCAGCAGCTGTTGTTTTTAATTCCCCCTTTATTGATGGTAACTTTTATCCAAAGGGAGGAATGTTAGCATTTGCAAAGAACATGGTTAATACATTCAAATTGAATGGAGGAGAAATAAAATACAAATCTAAAGTTGATAAAATCCTCTTTCATAAGAAAAAAGCTGTTGGTGTTCGCTTAACAGATGGTAGAATTTTTTATGGTAAATGGATTATCTCTAACGCGGATCTTAGAAGAACTGTATTTGACTTTGTAGGAAAAGATTTTTTCAAAAAATCTTATCAAAAGTTCATCTCAAAAATTAAACAATCAGTAACAGGTTTTGCAGTATTTTTGGGATTAGATATACATCTTGATGATCATCACTCTCATATCGCATACAATGTTGATGCGGAGAAATTCCTTGAAAGATTGGAAACTGATAATTTTGATCCAGAAGAAGTTTTAATCAGAATTCCTCAAAATATCGATCCTTCACTTAGAAATGATAAAGGTTCATCAGTGATTTTGCTGTCAATGGCACCTTACGATTATAAGAAGAAATGGGGAGTAAACAAAGAAGAAAAAAGAAATGGTACATATCACGAGTTAAAAGAGGTATTCGCTAATAAGCTGATAAAATTAGCTGAAAAGGTTATTCCTGACTTAACTCAAAGAATTAAAGTAAAAGAAATAGCTACTCCATTAACCTTTGAACGATACATCCAATCCACAGAAGGATCATGGTATGGACCAGAGACCAATCAAAAGCTACCAAGCTATAAATCACCATTAAAACGTCTACTGTTTGCTGGTGGAAATGTAGATGGAGCTGGGGTACCTCCAAGTTTCTTTTCTGGAATTAAGACTGCAAAATACATAACAAGAAAAATGAAAAAGAAAAGAAATAGGAAAGTAGTTTTTTATTCAGTGATAGATGGGCAAAGAGTTGCAATAACTGCACCTTTACCTGATGATAAAGCCATCACAGGTGTCATTTCCCAAAGATGAACTTTACCTATCTTTCTAATTTTCTTAATCTCATCAGCATACATATTCATGAGTTCAGAATTTAAAGCATCAGCCAGGAATAGATCATATGTTATGTCTGGTTCAGTTTTTTCTTCTATTTCTTTAATCATTGTTTTAAAGGCACTCTTAAATGATGTTTCAGCTCCAATTCCAATAAATCCATCCTTAATATTGAATTCTATAATAGGTTTCATTTTGAGTAAAGATGCAATGATTCCTTTTGCTGAACCTCTTTTCACTCTACCTGTTTTGAATACAGCGGTCATATTGACTGCAATTCCTAAGGTATAGATTTTCTCTTTTACTGTATCTAGAATAGAAATTATTTCTTCAGAAGATTTACCACTCTTGAGTAAGTGTGATGCATAGTTTACCAAAGCACCTTGAGAACCACAAGCAAGCTCAGTTGAATACACGGTAATCTTAATCTTATCTTTGAATCTTTTAGCTGCTAACCTAGCAATATTCATCTGACTAGATAAACTCGGTGTAACTCCAAGGTAAAGAATTTCATCATAACCTTCGTCTACTGCTTTCTGATAAAGATCCAAGGCATCTTGTGCACCTGCTTGGCTAGTGGTAGGATAAGGCTCTATAGTTGGGAGACTGTTAATGAACTCCTCTCGATTTATTTCCGTCAGCTCTCTATATTCTTTATCACCAATTAATAATAATGATTCAAGAACTGCAATATTCTCTTTTTTCATAATTTCGAGAGGTAAAAGACAGGATGCATCTGTCATTAATTTTGTTTTCATAACTTTTCTAGGAAAAAAACTAGTATAAAAAACATTGGCAAAAACATCTGATATAGTGTTTTAGGTAAATTAATGGAAGAGGAGTGAATTTCAAATCATTTTTCAACGGGTAGTGTTGGGCAAACAGTTGCTGTAACGGCTCCTTTACCTGTTGACATTGCCATAACAGGAGACATCTCCCAATGATGAATTTCATTGATTTTTAATACCTTCTTAACCTCTTCTTCATATAATTTCATTAATTCAGGGTTTAATGCATCAGCCATGAAAAGATCGTAAGTTATATTGGGATCTGTATGCTCTTTGATTTTATCAATCATTTTACTGATAGCACTTTTGAAACTAATACCAGCACCTACACCAATTACTCCATCTTTAGTGTTGATTTCTGCAAGAGGTTTCATCTTTAGAAGAGAAGCCATTAAACCTTTAACAGATCCTCTTTTCACTCTTCCAGATTTGAAAAGACTCTCCATATCAACTGCAACACCAATTGAATATATTTTCTCTTTTATACTATCCAAGTAAGCAACAATTTCTTCAACAGATTTTCCTTGTTTTAGCATTTTTATTGAATTATAGACCATGGATCCTTGAGATCCGGCTACAAGATTTGTTGGATAAATAGTTATTTTAATTCTATCTTTCACTTGTTTAACAATAAGTCTAGCAACGTTCATCTGGCTTGATACTGTCGCAGCCAGACCTAAATATAATATCTCATCATAACCATCTTCGATTGCTTTGTTATATACTTCAAGCACATCTTTTCCTAAAACTTGAGTACTTGTGGGATATGGATCGAAAGTTATCAATCCATTAAGAAATTCTGTTCTATTGAGCTCAGTTAATTCTCTGAATTCCTTTCCCTCATACATTATTACTGATTCAAAAATCCCAATTCTTTCTTTCTCATATATCTCTTTAGGCATACAACAAGAAGCATCGGTGATTAATTTAACTTTCATGTCTGTCTAAATATATTGGATATTTAAAAGATTTATTCAGTTTTATG
>JAGLTB010000230.1 GCA_023270155.1 Candidatus Heimdallarchaeota archaeon
GCTCTTGAGAAGATTAGTGATGATACATTCATCTACTTTGATAATGATGAACACAATCAAGATAGCTTATTGCAACACAAATCTAGAATAATAGAAATTCAAGTCGATGAAATCGTGAAAAAAGCTCAAATAGTATGGGAATGGAGTTCCCCAACTAAATATTTCTCAGCTTGGTGGGGAGATGCAGATAGACTTCCAAACGAAAACAGACTAGGAACTTTTGGTACCATGTACCATGAAGGTTCAACAGCTATTGGAGCAAGATTGGTTGAAGTTGATTCCTCCGGAGAGATAGTCTGGGAGATGAGTTTTCCTAAAGATGAGGAAGTTGGTTATGGTGTGTATAGTACGGACAGAATACACTTTTCACCTATAATAGGAATAAACTCAACATATTGGATTAAATCAGGTGAAGAAGCATTGGTTAATTGGCAAGCTTTTAACAATTTTAGAAATAAATACCCATTGTTTGGAAATTATAGAGTATATTTCGAAGGAGATTTAGTAGATTCAGGAGCGGTAGAATTCACTAGATATTGGCAACCTACAGCTTTGGATTTGAATCTAGGATTACTGGATGATGGTAATTACAACCTTACAATCCAGCTTGAGGATGATACTAACCACATAAAGACGAAATTTGTTAGTCTCACGATTTCCGAATATCCACCAGATGGAACAGAAACAAATTTCGGTTACACAGTTTTTACAACAATTCTAGCTTTCTCTTCTATGATAACAATTGTGATTATTTGGAAAAAAAGAAAGAGAAGTTTGGCGTAAAAAATAGAGGGGGATGTTATGATTTTAGTTCATAAGCATCTAAATCTTTCATTCTAAAGGCAAATATAGTTGCGATTGCTAATATTACTGCATAAATAATGAAATTAAATACTTTATTTTCGAAGCCGAACATAACTATCATAATAAGAGATATTCCTCCTAATTGTCCTATCCACATTAACCAACCATTAGATGTTTCCTCAGGTAATGGATGAGTTATCTCAGCTGCAAAAGTCAACCCTACTGGTAAAGCGGAGAGCAATAGAAAACCAAAGAGGAATCCTATGATACAATGAGCTATATATTGTGGTATAAAGGAAGTGACATACTTCTCAATTATGAAGAAGAACAACGTTAAAACCGCTCCTGAGATACCATTGATAATTAGAAAGATCTTTCTTTTCCTATATTTATCCGAAAGCGTAGAAAGCGTAATTGCTCCTGCTATACCTCCAATTATCATAATTCCTCCAAAAATACCAAAGAGATCATCAGGAGCGAAACCGGGTATAGAAGAATTGAATATTGATTTAAATAAATCCGCCATAACTGTGGATATTGCATTGAAGGCACCTGCTCCAAAAAGGAATAAAACTAGCAAGATATTAAAATCTCTATGTTTGAATAAATCAAAGGTTCCTTTAGTCTCGAACACTTTAGTTTCATCACTGTAAGCATTTGCTGGTGTTGGAGGTTTATCTTTAACAAATAATAGGTAGACTACCATGAGAGAAAGTGCAATGCCTCCATAGATATAGAGCATCACAGTTGGATCATTACTAGGTACGAGAAATGGAGTTATAAACATTCCAAGTAATATGCCCAGTAACACAAACATTGTTCCTAAGCTTGTTGCAAGAACCTTTTCATCCGCACCAAACCAATTAGAGGACACTTTTGTAAAAGAATTTAGTAAGAAGGGTTGTCCTATTGCACACCCAATTTGGAAAATTAAAACCCAATGATACTGGGTAGAAACCGCTCTTAAAATCCCAAAAACACCTGTAAGTACAACACCTATTCCTGTACCCCATTTCAAACCAAATTTATCAATAGCTAATGCTGCGGGTATATTCATAGGAATATATACAATCATAAACACCAATGAGAACATGAATATTGGGATAGTTTCAGTTTTACCATAGAAAGACATTGCTTTCGGAGTGATAGCTGCAAAAGTAATCCAGATTATCTGATTGATCAGAGTCACTAAACCAAATAAAAGCAATACAATCCAGCGAAAACCGTATACTTTGTAATCACTAATTTCAGTAGAATTCATACGGTGAAATTAAATCACTAATTTATAAAATTTAACTTCTGAAGGCTGGAGGATTTCTTTTTTTAGTAAAAAGAATTTTTTAATCAGTGTATTTGATGAATGTTCCTTCTCTGTATTCAGCAAAAGCTGTTTTGATTTCCTCTTGAGTATTCATCACAATTGGACCTTGCCATGCTACAGGTTCCCCAATTGGTTTTCCAGAGATAAGGAGAAAACGAAGTAAACTATCCTCTGTTGCTATTTTAATAACGTCTCCATCTTCAAAAATCACTAAATTATCTTTATCTAGAAGAGGATTTCTTTCAAGATTGAAATATCCCTCACCTTGAATAATAAAAGCAAAAACGTTATGACCTTTCCTTACTTTGTGAACGAAATCAGAGTTTGGATCAATTGTCACATCAAGGTATTCGGGTTCTGTAACAATATCCTGGACAGGACCTTTGGTTCCATCAACTTCTCCACATATTATTTTTACTTTAGCACCACCAATTACGATTTCAGGGATATCTTCTTTTTTAATATCGCGATAACGTGGGTTCATCATTTTGTGAGAACTGGGAAGATTTGCCCATAATTGGAAACCACCCATCAACCCTTCAGCTCTTTCAGGCATTTCTTGATGAACTATTCCACTTCCAGCAGTCATCCATTGAACATCACCTGATCCAATCACACCAGCATTGCCTAGACTATCCTCATGATTTACGTTACCATGTAGCATGTAAGTAATAGTCTCTATTCCCCTATGAGGATGCCAAGGAAAACCAGCTATGTAATCATCAGGATTATCAGAATGAAAATCATCTAAGAGTAAGAAAGGATCTAATTTAGGGTGATCTTGCCCAAAAGCTCTCTTCAATTTTACTCCAGCTCCTTCCATTGTTGGTTTACTCTTCATTACACTGTGGATTTTTCTTTCTTCAAGCAAATTTAACACCAAAGATAAGTTAAGGAAAATAAGTATATAAAGTTTATATCTGTTAGGTATTTACAATTTTTTTCAGTTTCACAATTCAAATGTGAATAATTGAGAAATCCTCTTCCTTAAATAAGCAAAAAGCAATTTGTACTCATAAGATAGGAGATAGAAAAATGGATAAAATAATCTATCATTCGATTGTTCTAGAATGCTCGACTCATACAGCATTTGAATTCTTCACAAAAAACGAGCTACTTGAGAAATGGTTAACCAAAGAAGCTGATGTGGAACCAAAGGTAGGAGGAAAATATGAACTTTTTTGGGTACCAGATGACAAAGAGAACGATAGTACAATAGGATGTAAAATAATTGCTCTCCAACACGATAAATTCCTTTCCTTTGAGTGGAAAGGACCTAAAATGTACAAACACTTCATGAATAATGTAAGACCTTTGACCAATGTAGTAGTTACTTTTATTCCAATAGATGGGGGGACAGAAATTCATTTGTTACATACAGGATGGAGAGATTCAACTGAATGGGAAGAAGCTAGAAAATGGTTTGACAATCAATGGGAATTATCGTTTGCTAGCCTTCAACAATGTTCGATAAAAGAATAATTCTATCAAAATAATCATAATATGTCTCACTAAAAAAAATGAAAAATCTACTTCTTTATATAGTGATAACTTTGCATTAAAATAGACTTATAAGATAGGTTTAGGTGTGGATATTGGCTAAGAACTCAATTGAGGTTATAGGTGCCCAAGAGAACAATCTACGTAATATCTCAGTTGAGATTCCACATGACAAACTCATTGTTATTTCAGGTATTTCAGGGAGTGGAAAGAGCTCTTTAGCTTTTGATACAATCTATCTTGAAGCTCAAAGAAGATATATGGAAACTCTATCAGCTTATGCAAGACAATTTATAGGTAACTTTGATCGACCACAAGTTGAACATATTGATGGTCTTCGACCAACTATATCAATAGATCAGAAAACAATTTCGAGGAATCCGAGAAGTACAGTTGGTACTCTCACAGAAATTTATGATTATATGAGAGTACTATTTGCGAGAGTAGGTACACCTCACTGTCCAACATGTAAAATCAGGATAGAAGCTCAACCATCAGGTCAAGTTATAGAGCAAATTTTTGCTTCTTTTGAAGGACAAAGAATCAAGATAGTTGCACCAATGTTCGAGAAGAGGAAGGGTGAATATAGAAAAGAGTTAGCTCAATGGAAAGAAGATGGATATATCCGATTAATCATTGATGGGAAGGAAGTAAACTTAGATGATGAAGAAGTACATTTAGAAAGATATGTGGCTCATGATATTGAAATAATCGTTGATAGAAATAAATGTGAAAGAAAGAATGAACCTTTGATTCTTGACAGTGTGAACCTAGCGCTTGAGCTTACAAAGGGTAAAATGAAAATTATTGGGGAGAAGGAAGAAAGAGTTTTCTCAACAAAACTAGTTTGTCCACAGTGTGGTATAGCAGTAAATGAGTTCAATCCTAGAGATTT
>JAGLTB010000231.1 GCA_023270155.1 Candidatus Heimdallarchaeota archaeon
GGAGGAGTTTTTGATAGCCCTAGATTTCCTGTTGTTCCATATATGAACTATCCTAGAGGTTGCTTTTCTGATAATGCACAGCTTGTAAAGGAAGCATTAAAACACACTCCCGTAGCCGTAGTTGGAAGGATAAATACTCCTGAAATCGCTGAGGAGATTTTGCAAAAGGAAAAGGCAGATCTAGTGTCTATTGGTAGGGCTTTGATTTCTGATCCTTATTTTCCGCTCAAGATAATGGAAAATAAGAAGGATTACATAAGAATCTGTATAGGATGCAATACGTGCCTCAATCAAATTATGACAGAGCAACAAGTACTCTGTGCAATAAATCCAAATATTCTAAAAGATGACAAGGAAATCGAAAAAGCAGAAAAATCTCTGAATATTTTAGTTGTAGGGAGCGGTCCTGCAGGACTAGAATTCTCAAGAATTGCTAAAATGCGAGGACACAATGTAAAAATCATTGAAAGAAACTCCTTAATTGGGGGATCACTAAACTTTGCAAAAACAGCTCCAATGAAAAAAGAAGTTCAAAATCTAGTAGATTATTACAAGAAAATAATTGAAAAATTAAATATTGATGTTTCTCTCAATACGAATTTTACAGCTGAAATTGTTGCTAACTACAAACCAGACACTATTGTGATAGCTACAGGAGTTTCTCCCAAAGTACCCGAAATAAAGGGTCTCAACAAAATTAAGTTCAGTAACTATGTGAGTGTTTTGAGTGGAATAATTCCAAGGGGACAGAAGATAGTGGTAGTAGGTGGAGAAATGATTGGCATTGAAACCGCAGAGTTTCTTTCTTGTGCCAATAAGGAAGTAACTATAATCAGTGATAAGAAAAGATTGGGAACAGATCTGTACTCTCTGGTTGCAAGGGAAGTGCTACCAACAAGAGAAGAAGATGACAAGATTGAGGTACTGTTGGAAACACAAATCAAAGAAATTAAAGAGAATGAAATAATTGCTCGACAGAACGATAAACCACTTACGATACAGTTCGA
>JAGLTB010000232.1 GCA_023270155.1 Candidatus Heimdallarchaeota archaeon
GAAATGCATCCTTGGTTACAACAAAAACAACTATTGGAACATCTCAAAAAGAATAACATAAGATTAGTTGCTTATTTTCCATTGATGCATGGTCGTATCAACAAAGTACCAGAACTTGCGAAGATTGCTAAAAAACACAAAGTAACTGCTGCTCAAGTCTCTTTAGCTTGGATAATTAGTAAAGGTGCTATTCCCATACCAAAGAGTGTTACAGAAAGTCATCTTAAAGATAATTTCGAAGCACAGAATCTAATTTTAGATGAAGAAGACATCAAATTGATAGATTCTATCAAATATGAGAAACGCTTTGGTGATTTTCCAGTAGTAGCACCAAAATGGGATTAAATCTACTTATTTTTTTCACTTCTTTCTTTTTTATTTCTCATTCTATGTTTGATTTTTGGTACAACATATCTGAATCCTTCAACTAAGAGATATATGCCATAAATATATACGAATAAAATACCGAGCTGCAATCCAGAAACATCACTAGTATATGAATCTTCGAACATTTTTCCAATTTTTATTAACGGAAAGAGAACAATATAAGCATTGTTCAATTTATGTTCGACATCATAGGGAGCACCGAAGGAGTCATAAATGAAATCTGTTCGTTTCTCTTTTAACTCGTTGAAAATTGATTGCTCAGAGAATTCTGAAACATTAAGAGTAGTCCATGCATAAACTGGTTCTGGTTCATGCATATCAGTTGAAGCTACTATACCCAAGCCATTATCAATACAGAATTGATAATTATCTTCAAAATATCTATCTTCGTTGACAACTTCAAAGAAATCAACTCCCCAATCTAGAAGCTGATTTCGTGTAGGAGAATTCTTACTTAATCTCTCATTATAAGAGTAATGATTAGCAGAAACCAAACCACCTAAAGCATGCACTGTAGTGATAGCAGCTTCAATTTCCTGATCAGTTGGTTTAGAGATATACCCTTTGATATTGAGAGTACTTTCAAAATCCTCTGATTCCACTTCAGGAGGAAAGATGAAATTCATATGCAATCTAGCAGTAGTCCACTCTACTCCTGCTAAAACTTTGATTGTATTATTATATTCATTTCTAGCAATTTCACGAATTTCTTCAATTCCTTCAAATGTGTTGTGATCAGTCAAGACAATTGCATTGAAACCCATGGATATGTGCCAAAGAAGGTTTTGTCTTGGACTTAAACTTGCATCTGAATAGAAGGTATGAGAATGTGGATCCAGAAGAATGTTCCATTTTGTTTCATTGTATTCAGGAGAATAGCTGAAATCATCCCAATCGTCATCAAAATAACGATACTGAGCTGGTCCTGAAACATTAGCAGGTATTGAGATAGCAATAGTTATCCAAATAACAAGGTTATAGACTAAAAGTCTTTTCAGGAATTTTTTTAGGTTCTGATTCATAATAAGCACATACACTTTTTCTTTGATATGGTATAGGTTCCTTTTTAACTTTTTCGAGGTTTAAATAGCGAAAAAACTATTACCTAGTGAAGTATAAGACCCGTATA
>JAGLTB010000233.1 GCA_023270155.1 Candidatus Heimdallarchaeota archaeon
AGGTATTGTATTGCTGAAGATACTCCTAATGTTGAATCTTCTGTACTATCTCGTCTTCCTCCTGTATTACCATGACCTATAGCGTCTATTGTTAGAGCAATAACACCTCTTCTAGCAAGTTCTAATGATATTCCACTCATAGTTTCTTTAGCATTCATAACACCATGAATAAGCACAACAGCTGGTAAATTACCCAATGCTTCAGCGTTTTTGGGTTCGAATAAATACCCACTCACTGGGATACCTGTGTTATCCAAAACTATTGATTGAACTCTTACTTTGCCAAATCCAGAATTAAATAACTGTGCAAACGCAATTAGCGAGCTAAAAACTAAAATGTAGACTAATAGGATTATTAGTAGTTTGCTGATCTTTCTCATTAGAGCATCTTTAAAATTGCTAAAATAAAAATTTAATCCAAGCATCAGAAACTAAAAAGAGATGTTCGGACTATTCACTTTTCAGTCTTTCAAACTAATTGTTTAATGGTTCCTTAAGCTGATTATAAATCATATTCATACGATCGTAGAAGCCTTTTGTATGAAAAGTACTATTAAGTTTTAACTTGTGCTTATCGTAGTGATGTCCCCACTCATGAATCAGTGTGCGAAGGAATGTTTTCGGTGCGACGTATTTTTGTGTTTTTGCAGTCCTACTATATACTGAAATTGAGTGTCTTGTTTCTTTACTACCTCTAGTTCTATACACTCCATAATATTGACCACCACTTCGTGTCAGCCTGCGTTTCCCTCCAGTATATACTTTGAGATGTGGCAATTTATAGAATAAATTTAATTCCGCTATCATCTCATTAGTAAATTCATTAATTGCTTCTTCTTCACCGTTTTTCAGAGCTTCACCTAATAGATTAATTGCGACATGTAGAGTTTTGAGTCGTTTCTTCGTGAGTGGATTTACCATTGTTGATAGAGATTTTTGATAATCTTTAGATTGTGTCTGAGACCATTCTCTTGATTTTTTACTTGATTTCTTCGTTGTCTTTGGTTTGGGTGGTTTTAGTTTTGGCGTAAGGAGTGGATAAGGTACACGAAATGTTAGAGTTTCTGTCTCTACTGTAACAGTTTTTCTGTTTAATCTAATTACCGTTCCACTAAGAGTTTCACCTCTGTATGGAAAAGTTACTTTTGTTACATCACTCATGTTTGAATCTCACTCTATTTATTTCATGCAACGCTTTTAATTTCTGTAATTCTTGAATGATATGTTCTTTAAGCATCTCTAATCGACTGGATGAATTTTTCGAGTTCTGGTAAAGATAAATTTGTCTTCTCTCTTACCAATGATAATATGTTTTCAACATGAAAAACTGTTTCTTTTATTTGTTGAACAGTTTCTTCCCTTAATCCAGATTCGTTTGGACTGAATTTGAACATAATCATAATATCAGCAAATCTTCTGAAAGCAGCTAACATCTCAAAAAAATCTATCTCTTTAACGTTAAAACCTAGTTCGTTTTCATATGCATCTAGTATATCATCGCGTAGTTCTCTTGGCGAATATGCTGCGGCTAATAGTAAGGTCCAACCAAGATCTTGACGAAAATCACCTACAAAACAGCTTGGCCAGTCAATAACATATGCTTTCCCCTCATTAGATAGAATTACATTATGAGGGTGAAAATCTTGGTGGAGTATTGAAACCTTTTCAGAGGGAACACTATCTCTTCTTTCTTTGAGCCAATTGAGTATAGGTTGAAGTTCGTAAAGCTCATACTCTATCATTGTCTTTTCAATGGAAGTTAATCTCCTATCAATGAAAAAATATGGGTTACTTGCTTCCTCAACACTGATGCCTGTTGGTATAATCCGCCAATCTAAATCATGCAATTCCAGAAATAGTTTACATATAAAAGGAAGAAGTTTTTCAGTTATTGTTTTCCAATCTTTTGTTTCAATTGCAGTTTCAAACACCTCTCCCATATCTGAACCATTAATCCGATCCATGACAATGAAAGGTTTTCCAAAAAACTCCTCATCTAATTCAAGTAAGTGAGTTCTTGGAACTGGATATGCAACCTTGAATAGAGCTGTAAGAACTTCATACTCCCATTTTATTTTATTTTGCATATTTTTACCTGGGTAAATACGAAGTATCAACTGCTCCTCTTTTTTCTGATCTTCTTCCTGATATCTAAAAACAAATGAAAATAATTCCGTTTCCCACCCTTTTGCAAGCGATTTCACATCAGAGATTTCAATATTCCCTTTAGTATGATATATCTTCTGGAAATATTCCTCTAGTTTCTTCTTCACTCGCAAAACTGATAAAGACATCTAACAAACACTTCTTAATTACATCTTTAAATATTAAAATAATAGAAAAACATTGTGATAAAATGAAATTGATAGTTTCAAGAAATGATGACACTTGGAGTGGTATTCTTCTTAACCAAGGAAAATTGTTCTATACTGCAAGTTCCTTTAAGAGCAAAGATGAAGCCATCTCTCGTTTATCAAAGATTGCAGATGTTGAAGTGGAAATAGAGGAGAAAACCCATCCCATTATAGAAACAATGAATGGTATTGTTAATGGTACATCGTTTGATTTACCTAAAATTGAATTTGATTTCAGTGGGTTTACAGAGAAAGAAATTTCTGTATTAAATGAGCTACTCAAAGTACGTGCCGGTGAAGTAGTATCCTATGGGGAATTAGCAAAGAGAGTTGGAATATCCCATGGTGCTCGATTTGTTGGAAATGTAATGATGAAGAATAGATTCGGTCCAATCATCCCCTGTCATCGTGTTATACGATCAAACGGAGATTTAGGAAAATTCGCAGGAAGATTACATCATCCTTTGAAAGAACGGTATTTAAAACAAGAAAAAG
>JAGLTB010000234.1 GCA_023270155.1 Candidatus Heimdallarchaeota archaeon
GAAAATATCCATCATTAGGATGTTTAATGATGAAATAATCCTTTCCATCTGAAAAAAAAGAAAATGCATAACTCAAGAACTTGTCGAAGTTTTTTTCACCTAACAAAGTTGGTGCAACATAGCTATATGTTTCTATTTTATGATTCTTAAGAAAATATCCCAGTTCATTCTTCACTGCTATTGAATCAGGCATATAAA
Source organism: Candidatus Heimdallarchaeota archaeon (assembly GCA_023270155.1). GTDB lineage: Archaea > Asgardarchaeota > Heimdallarchaeia > Heimdallarchaeales > Heimdallarchaeaceae > UBA460. Next base: position 199 of record JAGLTB010000234.1, read on the forward strand.
AATAGAAACCATACTCATTGAGATCTATTAGAGTTCTCTCATCTTGAGAATCATCTGAATTTAACATAATCACAATAACTATAGTTCAAGTGTCAAATTAAATATTGTCTTTTAACTGTGCTAATGTTTACAACATAAGCAAAAAACATTTAAAGATACAGAATTTCTGGAGTTTGAATTTGAATGAGCTCTAAGGATAAAGGAGAACGAAAAGAATTCATAAAACAGATAATCCGTGGTGTAAGTGGAGCATTAGTTCTTGTATTTCTGCTAATAATCTGGTTTACTTGGGACGGAATATATAATTGGTTTTATACAAAAGTAGCCCCAGGAGCTAATGTCTCTGAAGGTATTCGTGGTGATCCTCTACTATTATTCTGGTTAGTTATTCTCTTCCCATTACTTGCAGGTGGTGTAGCTCTAGTAGTTAGTGGAGGATGGAAAGCTTACAGAATAGCAGTTCCCCCATCAGAAGAAGATTAAACACTTGATTCAGTTATTTTTTCCTCAGTTTTTGACAATAAATTGTCACTGGATACTTTCAAAATATTATTAATTGCCTATCTATATATTCGAATGGGGTAAGTTGATTCATTAAATAAATAATTAGGTGGTTTGGGGATGTTCTCATACTTGGAAGCGGATGTAGTTCCGATAATTCTGAAAGTTTTTAGGGATAACCTATGTTTACAAGAGAATGAGAAGGTGATAATTGCTACAGATTATGCTAGACCAAAGGATATGATGATAAAACCAATTGAAATTTTGGAAAGAATTATACAAAGAAATTTTCTAGCAAGGAGAATTCAAGAGATAGCTACAGAAAATTATCCCAATAACGAAATAGATTTGTTATGCTATCCTTGTCCTTGGGAACAATATCCTTCACTAGATGAGGAAGTTAAGAATCATCTGTTAAAATATGATTTAATTTACGTAATATCAGAATTTTCAATTTACAAGTCTTTTTCATTGAAAGAACTTGAAAAACATGAAATAAAAGCAGCTTTCTCTCCTGGAATTGAAACAACACTTTTTCTTCCAGATGGGCCAATGGATGTTGATTTTCAAAAATTGGAAAGAGATGCTATGACCTTGTACAGTAAATGTAAGAAAGCTGAGAAATTCAAGATTTATACTGATTTAGGAACAGAAATCATAGTTGAACCAAATCCCAAACATATCAAATATGAAACAGGAATATTGTCCTATCCTGGAAAGAAGACGAATATTCCACCTGGGGAAGTTACAATAAGTAGAGCTAATATCAATGGTGTATATTCCATTCCAAAAGGATGGATAGAGGGAATAAGTGCTGAAGTAAAATTGGAGATAAAAGATTCGAATGTTATTGCGATTCAGAGTGATGAGGAATCAGTTAGGAAGATTCAAAGATGGTTTGGAGGAAGTCTTCCTTACACGATAAACAGCTTAGCTATTGGATTAAACGAAAATGCCAAGAATCCGTTCAGCCAATTAGAGCTGGAAAAAATGAAAGGAGTAGCTAGCCTTGCAGGAACTCTTAAGAAACAAACAATAAGTCCTTTTGAAACTTCGACTTTTGCTGGTCATTTTCCTACTCCAAATATCTATCTTGAAATTGAAGAAGAATTAGTAATTAAGAATGGTAAATTACTATTTTGAATCCTCAATTTAGACTAGAAAAATAAATAATCTAGCAAGTTTCTATATCTTTCATGGGAGAAAAAATAAACAAAGATTTAGGTATAAATAATTATTGTTTTGGTTGTGGTGAGGATAACCCAATAGGAGCAAAATTAGATTTCTACAAAATCTCAGAGAATAGCTTGAAATCAACATTTACTATTCCACTTACATGGGGTGGATGGGGAGATATTGCTCATGGGGGATTACAGACAGTTTTGTTGGATGAAATTTCAGGATGGTCTCTTATCAGCCTCTTAGATAAATATGCTTTAACTATTAATCTACAAATGGAATTTTACAAACCTATTTACGTTGGTGAAACTATCGTAGCTACTAGTAAAATTGAAGCTATTGAAGGAAGAAACATCACGGTGAAAAGCATTCTCAAGAATGAAAACGGAGAAGAGTGCACCAAAGGAATATTTGTGTATAGAGAAGTAGGAAAAGAAAAAATTGAAAGATTGATAAAGAAGAACAACTAGCAGCTTGTGTGTCCGATTGCTTCTGTTGGACATGCAGTTACGCAAGCACAACACTCAATACAATCATCTACATTTATAGCAAAAGATTTTCCATCTTTTAGTTCAAAGACATCAGAAGGGCATACATCAACACAATCCCCGGCTCCAGTACATTTGTCATGATCAATCTTTATTGTCCAGTCCTCTGAAACAAAATCTTTTATAGACATTATTATCAAAATGGGTTTAGCTTTCTTATTTTTATAGTTATCTTATGCAATAGAATCCGCTTATTGGAAAGAATGGAATTTATTTAAAATGAAAGGAGAAATAACTGGTTTTATTAATATGATTGATTAGGAAAATTGCATTTATTAAATACACCCAAAATAATGCATGAGCACAATAAATCAACCTCAGTTTGACAATTATTTCTCTGATATACGTAAGTATGCTAACAAGAAGTGTGTTCGATTGCTCCTGTAGGACAGTCAATCACACATGCACAGCATTCGATGCAATCGTCTATATTGGGAGCAAATGATTTGTTTTCTTTGATTTCAAAGACATCAGAAGGACAAGCATCAATACATTTCGCAGATCCATCACACTTAACATGATCAATTTTCATTGTCCAGTCAGCGGAAGCAAATTCTTTTACAGACATGTTACTCTTGCAGATTTTTGATTTCCCCTTTTTATACTTTCTGAACTTACAAAGAAAGAATACACAAAATATATGATATACTTATGAAATGTTGTATCATGGATTTTAAGAACAAAACTGTAATTGTCACTGGAGCAAGTTCAGGAATAGGTGAAGCGACAGTTAAAGCTTTCTTGGAAAAACAAGCAAACGTGCTGATGGTAGCAAGATCAGAAGATAAACTCAAACAATTATCAGATGGCGTATATTCGAGATATTTAGCTTTGGATTTAACTGATGAAAAAGCTGCAGAGAAAATTATAGGTGAAGCAACAATTGAATGGGAAAGGATTGATATTATAGTCAATGCAGCAGGAATTTTACAAACAGGTTCAATCATGAACACTTCCCTCAAAGATTTTGATTATATGATGAACATAAATTTAAGATCAGTATTTTCGATTATGCAAACAGCAATACCGTTTCTAAAAGAAACGAAAGGAAACGTTGTGAATGTTTCGAGTGTTGTTGGATTGAGAGCTTTTCCGAACATTCTATCATATTGTGTAAGTAAAGCAGCTTTAGATCATCTAACAAGATGTTCTGCTCTGGAATTAGCCCCTCTAGGAATCAGAGTTAATGCAGTTAATCCAGGAGTTATTGAGACAAACCTTCACAAATCAAGCGGAATGGATGAAAGATCATATGAAAGGTTTCTAGAACACAGTAAAACAACTCATCCTTTAGGAAGAGTAGGGGAACCAGAAGAAGTAGCAGAGCTAATATTGTTTCTAGCATCAGACAAGGCAGGATGGATAACTGGTGAAACAGTAAGCATCGATGGTGGAAGATTCTTAACTTGTTTACGTTAGCTTAAAATGAATATTCCTCCAAGTTTTTTCACTACTGTATTTGAATGAAAATCACCAAAAACTTTAGGAGTCTCTGTATGAATTGGGATAAGTGTTTTAGGTGCTATTTTGTCAACCATTTCTTTAATTTCAAATCCTGAAGCATGGCCTGAACAATGAATTTGTTCATATGGATAAAGATTGAATAATTTTAACCAATTATCAGCTTTCACTTTCTCTATTTCCATTTCTTCATCTAC
>JAGLTB010000235.1 GCA_023270155.1 Candidatus Heimdallarchaeota archaeon
TCCAGCATTGCTGAGGTAATTTTCAGATGAAAAGTATCATAATTTGTCATCATAAAAGCTAATTGTGTAGGTTTATCTTGCTGTAATTCCTTTTCCACTTTTACTTTAGGAGGTAATGTATCTTTAGATAGAATAAATTTCGAACAAGCTTCTGACATTAATTTACTAATTTCTCTTTTATTCTTAGGAATAAATTTGTTTTTCTCAACAATTCCATAAGAGGACTGTGTAACTGTTCGATCTATGTCTTCAATGTACTCTCTCTCTTTCACCATTACAAAAGAACCATCTGGGATATCTTCTTCTATTTTATAAATATCAAATGTTTCATGATCAACAAAAAATCCCCATTCATTCTCTGAATCTAAAATAAGTTTCATAGTGTTCAACTATAATTAAGAATTTTATACTATATAAAATTTTCAAGGAAATGTCTTCCCTTGAAGTTACAATATTATGAGAGAATTATCCACCTGGAGTCCCTTTCGAGAATGAATCAGCCCAAATATATTCCCAGATATCTTCCTCTATCAAGGTTTCCTTTTCAACTATAGTATTGTGAACCCATCTTAAAAGCTCATGATGTCGGATTTCATCTTCATAAATAGTCTTGATGATTATCCTTTCTTTTTCATCTAGAGGTTTCTCGAGCAATTCTTTATACATTTGAATCGCTTTAGCTTCTAATTCAAGATGTTGCTTCAGATTTTCAGCAAGTTCATCTGTTATTTTTTCTTCAATACCTGGAGTTGGACCTTTCAAACGGGCAATTAATGCATTTAACATATTTTCGTGTTTTTCTGAATCATTAATAACAGCTAAAATCATCTCTCTTACTAGGACATTTTTGATGTCCTCCACTGATTTGTAAGCTGTTTCAACAATTTGCTTTTCAACCTTTATCTGTTCTTTGAAAAACTCTACTTTTTCTTCTTTACTCATTAAAGATGCACCATTGTCGGTATTTGCATAAAAATACCATATATAAATATTTACAGCTT
>JAGLTB010000236.1 GCA_023270155.1 Candidatus Heimdallarchaeota archaeon
TACTCCTCTTTACTAAAGATCTGGATTTTTCTATTGCTTCCTTCATTTGCTCTCCTTTTTTCATACTAATCACGATATGTTCTATACAATACATTACTATATAGAACTATTCTATGTAGTAATATATAAAATTTTCTTAAAAAATCAGAGTTATGAAGAAATAGATCTTAAGAACCTCAGAATTCTTCAAGTCCAAAAGCATTCTCTATTAAGTTGATCAACTTTACAACAAATCTTGTTGCGGGAGCTCCATCTACCATCTCATGATCCACTTTTATTGTTAGATTTAGAAAATCTCGATTTACTAATTTATCATCAAAAATCCTGGGTTTTTTAGATATACCTCCAATAACGATAATTACAGGTAAAAATCCTAGATTAACCCCCCATCCACTATTACCTTTACCGAACATTCCAATTGATACTAAATTAACCGTCCCAGAGATTTTCTTTAAGTAGAAAGGATTCTTTCTAACTCTTCTCCAGAAAATAAGGTTCCTAATTGGACTTGGAAGTTTATAGAGCGTATCTAATTTCTTTCTTGAGACTTGAGTTGAATATTTCTCTTCTTCTTCTTTTTGAATTCCTCTGATCTCATTATGTATTTCTCTCAGATTTTTTTCATTGGTTTTTCGTACAGTTAATACTGTTGGAAATGGTTTCCCATCTATTGTTTTCTCCACAGGTACCATTATATCTACATCATCAAAAATTACTACTTTCCTTCCTTTGCGTAGAGCATGAACTTCTTTATGATCACTAACTGCTTGACCAATGCATTTAGCAATAAAAGCTGTGAAAGAGATAGTTTCTCCTGTTTTTTCTTTATGGCTTTGTATAATTTCACGAGGTTTTGTAATATCTATTTCTGCATACCCTTCCATGAAAAATCTGTGTCTTGAAAGCTTTACTACATCCTTAACTAAGCTTCTTTTGAATGGTTGCTCCTCGTAATTACCTATTAACTTGCTCATTCCAATTTACGGAAAAAATTAGTATTTCTTAAATCTAATGTTTTTTCGAAAAATAAGCATGTTTCACACTTTTTAAGAAGGAAAAATCTTTAACTTCTTGTGTATATTATTCTTTTGCAATGAAGAAAGATGTTCAATCATGGTTTGATATTTTAAAATATATGATTGATAAACCCAAAACCACTTCATTAGCAATTTTATATCCTATTTCAAGAACAAAATTAGCTACAACAATCAGTAATGCAGCTCTTGAAATTGATTTGAAAGCAATAAAATTGGAAGTAAATCCAGCAAAGGAATTTGAAACAGTACCAAAGAATCTTGCTTTTATTCTAGATAATCTTACAGAAGATGATTTTCTTATTGTTCTGCGAGGGGATAATTTCATAAACAAACTAAAGCTTAACAATCATTTTAACACATTTAGCGGTTTAATTAACAGTGGTGCTAAAAGTCTAGTCTTGCATATGCTAATTAGTGATAAGAATCTAACATATCTCTCGAGCATTGACTATGAAGAGTTATTGTCATATACCGTAGCTCTAAGAAAGAAACTAGCTAATTTCAAGAAAGTAAGAATTCAGACACCAATTGGTACAGATCTTACATTCTATCCAAGAGAGTGGTATGTGGTACCAATTAAGCCAGATAATGATATAAAGAATGGATTACTACCTGCTGGTCAGTTATATACTACACCGATTGAGACTAAAACAAGCGGAACTATTGTTATTGATAGATGCATTAGTGAATTCCCTATTGATTTCAAAGATATAATCCAATTTCCTAAGATTGAGACAGAACTAAAACTAGAAATTGAAAAAGGAAGAATTGTTAAAATTGAGGGAGATACAGAAGCTGATTTTCTTAAGGAGAAATGTTTGGCTAGAGTTGATTACAACGGATACACTTTGGGAGAAATTACCTTTGGTACAAATCCAAGTCAAAGTATAGAAAACAACATTGCTATTCAAGAAGTTCTAAGAGATACGATTCATTTTGGATTCGGATTAAATACACATCTAGGAGGAGATATAGTTTCGAATGTCCACTGGGATGCAGTCATAGAATTCGATCACGATAAAATAGAATATTATTAGAATAAATCAATAATCGATATCAGGTCTTCTTTCTTGTATCATCTCAATGGATTCTGAAAAATCGAATTTTGAATCAAAATAAAGAGCACAGTAACATCTGCCAAACTCAGCAATATCAGGTTCTGCGTAATCACAGGGACAGACTATATCTCTATCCATTTTAAAATCTTCAAATGTATCTCTGCATGGACAGTTATAATATCCAACATTGTTAAAATACCTAGTTAATCCATCAACTAACATATCTAAGGTATTATCTTCGTTATTATGAAGAATCCACCCTCTAGTTGAAGCGACTCTTTTAACATATTCCTTTGTATCTTCTAGAGTTTTTTCATTTTTCATAGAAATCAACTTTTTTCCAACATTTCTTCCCAGTTGTCGATATTAAAACCAGCATAGAATTCTTTCCCATCTACAACCAAGAAAGGATATCTAATCATAGTGTTAAAGAACTCTCTTAACTCTCTTTTCAAGACTCTTTTTTCTTCAAAAGGAATGAAATCAACATCAACGTACCTGTAGTTATAATTATTATCTATTAACCATTGTTTACCTTTTTTGCACCATTGGCAAGTGCTCAACGCAAACACTACGATATCTTTTTCGCTTTTTTCTCCGTTTACGATGACTATTTCCCCAGTTATTTTGATTTCCTCGAAACTCATTGAATTACCTGAATAACCTTATTTGAAGTAAATATAAATTTGTCTCTGTTACAACATGCTCAAAATGAAAGAAAAAACAACTGAAAAATGGGAAAAGACGAGTATTTTTATGTTTTAGAAGCTTAATAGTATTATGGATATAATTAACCCTGATATCGATAAATATATAGATTCTTTCATTACAGACAGGGATCCAGTTTTTTTGGAAATGGAAACATATGCTTCAAAAATATCCTTCCCAATAGTCGGTCCTCAAGTCGGTCAAATCCTAATGAGTTATGCTAAATTACTGAATGCAACAAGAATTCTTGAACTAGGTTCAGGTTTTGGATATTCAGCTATTTGGTTTGATAAAGGTATGAAAGAAGAAAGCGAGATAATATGTACTGATTTTTCCCATGAAAATGAAGTGTTAGCTATGAAATATTTTGAAAGTGCGAGTATCAAATCAAGTATAAAGTATCGGATTGGGAATGCATTAGAAATAATGGAACAAATTGAGGGAGAATTCGACATTATTTTCAATGATGTTGATAAAGAAGACTATCCAGAGACATTTCTAGCTTCTATACCTAAACTTCGAAAAGGAGGGGTACTTATCACTGATAACACTTTATGGTATGGTGAGGTCATCAAACAAGGTACTGTTGGAGAAGCTACACAAGGAGTAATGGAATACAATAAACTCGCATTTTCAGATACAAGAGTGATTTCTATTTTGCTACCCGTTAGAGATGGACTAACAATATCAATAAAACTATAACTTCTCTTTAAATCTCTTTAAATGATTTCTTAATTTTCTTTAAAACAATTTTTTTCTTCTTTTGATACTCTTTAACTGGTGGTTCGTATTTTGTTAATCTTGCAAAATTTTTCAGAACAGCAATATTCTGCAGAAGAGACAAATCTTCATCTGAAGTTTGATATAACATTCCCATAGCATTGTCAAAGTCCTTTTTAGAATGACCATCTACAATCTCGTTTCTTAATTTCTTATGTATCATTTCGGAATTTTTCTTATGAAGGTGGGAAATTAATACACTTAAGATAACCATCATTTTAAATTTCTTATCATCTTTCTGGACATCTTCAAGGAGAGACAT
>JAGLTB010000237.1 GCA_023270155.1 Candidatus Heimdallarchaeota archaeon
ATTTTCTCAATCTTTGAAGTGCGAAATTCACTTCCTCTTCTTTCCACTCAAGAACAGTTTCAGGTGTGGCAGTGGATGCTAGATGTAATCTTGTTAAGTCAACACTATATTTGTCTGGAACTTGTGCAATAGGAATAACATTTGGTTTACTCTTGCTCATTGCTTCTCCGTCGCGACTTAACATTTCATTCAATGAGTAAGCTGGTAGCCAATATTTCTCAGGGAAAACTGCAGCATGATGAAATATGGCGAACGATAAGTGATTAGAGATATGATGAACCGCTGTATGTCTTAAATCATTAGGATACCAGTATTCAAATTCGTTTTTCATCAGATTGATTATTTGCTCTGATATTCCTGTACTCTTGCTTACTTCTTTGATACTGCCTTTTGACAAGAAAACATAATCAAATAGTCCTAGTTTTAATTGCTCAGGTTTTATTTTATTTTCCTTTATGAGTCTGATAATTGTATAATATGCCATATAAATTACTGAATCACTCAACGATTCTATTATCCAACCTTCACCTTTTGTAAAAGGAAATTCTGTTCCTAGTCCTCTTCTTCGAACACAAGGTCTCTTATCTAACCAGTCAAATGTATTTTCAAAGCTTAGTCTATACTTATTTGGAGTAATGAGCATTTGATTCAATGCTTTGAAAGCTTTTTCTTTCCACTCAGGATTACCATAATTTAGGAAGTATTGGTTTTGGATTATTGCAACAATGATTTGACCTCCGCATCTGCAAAAAGCTTTAGTTGAAGGTTCGTAAATTGGTGTAGCTAAATTTATCTCATATAGAGTATTTGCAACTTTGTTCTTAGCTTCTTCTACTTTCAATCCTACATAATCCCCAGTATTGCTTTTCATAACGCCTGAATAATATTCATCCTTGTATATTGTCTGAGTTGCTTCTTCTAATTTTTCTCTATCTTCTTGAGATTTGACTCCTAGTTTCTGGCATATTTCAACAGCAGGAAATTCTCCATAACCTTTTACTTCTATTAGAGAAATAGGTTCAATTTGTTTCAGATTTTCAGAATTTAGGTTATACTTATCAATTGTCTTTTCATCTTTCTGTAAATCAACAATAGCTGCGTAATCATAAGGAGCATGTCCAGGAACACTATACACTACACCTGTTGCATGGTCTGTATCCACAAATATGGCGGGATATACGGGTATTTTCCTTCCTGTTATTGGAACTTCTACATGTGCATCTAATAGCTCTTCACCCTTCAATTCTCTATTTATCTTGATCTCATGATTCTGTTCTAATAACTTCATGGTGGCTTTCTTTGAAACAATCCATATTTCTCCATCAATAGAGATCTCATTATAATTTGCATTAGGATGTATCCAAACATTTGTGGCACCAAAGATTGTTTCAGGTCGAAGAGTTGCAGCAACAAGAAAGATATCATTATCAAGTTTGAATTTAATGCCAACAAATTCATTAACTTCTACATTAAGTTCATCCCCATCTTGTATATCATCCTCTCCAACAGCATTCTTGTCATTTACACACCATAAAATTGGATAATCTCCCTGTGCTATCAGGTTTTGATCATTTAATATAGAATATTGCCATTCAATGAATTTGTTATATTCTGGATCACCTGTTGTGAATTGTCTGGTAGTATCAAGTGAATATCCCATTCCTAAGAAATCTAGGATGATTTTTTCAGCGAAATAATTAGCAACATTTTCTGGTTCTGCAAAGGAAGAGATTACCTCATCAATTCTCTCTTTGGTACTTTCGTAATTTGAGATATAACCTCTCATTTTTTCCCATTCTTTCTCATCATTATTCTTGATTTTCCAAGATACTGCGAGAACTGGAGTTCCAGTTATATGGAAGCCCATTGGCCATAGAACATTGTATCCTTTTTGTCTTTTGAATCTAGCAAATATGTCTCCTAATCCATAAGTTCTAGCATGTCCAATATGAAGAGGAGAAGTTGCATAGGGATATGATACTGTTAAAAACCATTTTGGTCTTGAGCTGTCTACATTAGCAACGAAGATTTCATCTTCTTGCCATTTCTTCTGCCATTTTCTTTCTATTTTCCGTATTTCATCTAAAAAAGACACCATTTACATCTCCTTGAATTGTGTTTTTTTCTTGTGTTCTGAAACAGCTTCCATAATTATGTTTTGAAAAGCTAAAGTAATCAATAAAAAACTTGTCTACTGACATATTAAAGCTGTAAAAGAAGTAAGAAATCTGGAAACCACTAATACAGATATCTTCCCTATCTTGAAAGAAGAACACGATACCCCATTTCGGTTTCCTCAATATACAAATGATTACAGTATTTATTAATATTTTCTAATTTGTCAAACAATTCTTACAAATTAATCATGCAAATTTGATTTAAAAACCAAGTATTTTTCAACCAGAACAGTCATTTCTTCTTCAGTCATATTTGGACTTAAATCTGTTAATATGTTTTTGATTCCTTGTTTAACATATGCTGTAGGATTTTTACAACTAATTAAACAGATGAAGTTACCTTGTTCTTCAATAATCAATGAATAAACACCTAAATCTATTTCTTTGGGAAAAACTTCTTTTCCAATAAGTTCGCCAGCGAAGGAAGAAAAAGCTCTTGTAATGCTTGGTATCATCATTCCTTCTAAAGCTGATCCCTTTCGAAGTGATGCTGAATAAACAACATAGCCGTCTTTGTTATAAATAAAAATTGAAGAAATTTCAGATGAATAGTAAAAAGCTTCAACACCACCAAGGTAAATTGAATAGCTCATAATAAGAGCTCCCACAGCCACTGAAATCAATTCCATATGAAGCATTACTATTTCATTCGTAATTGCAAAAACTACTTTTCTTATTATATAGATAATAATACTGACGAAATAAGCAATAATAACACCCACAATCATAACCACTAATGTTTTTCTATGATCTTTTTCTAAGAACAAAGCCTGTCTTATCAGGTACCCGAGAAAAACTGAACCTGCAAATATGACTAAAAATCCATCAAAGAAAATCCACACATAACCAGTATTTGCTATAAAGAAATCAAACTTACCTCCTGCAACTTCTTGTAAAACAATGGAATAGTCAGATGACAAAGTTGTACCTACTAAACCCCCAAACAAGAAGAATGCTATGACAACTAGAGTAGAATTCAATAGTTGTCTAGACGTAAGTGTTCTAACGAATAGAATTGTTGCAACCATTGCAACCATACTGCTTATAGTGTTGAATTTTGACCAAAATAAAGCAGCTCTTTCAAAATTGATTTGACTCATGTAAACCAGAATCATGTCTCCTATTACCCACAACAGTACAAATACAATTAATGATATGAAATAATAAACAGAGGTTGAGGATGTTCTTATTTGCTTCATAATTACTAGAATCAATCCAATAATTAGTGCGATGATTGAAAAAATACCTATACCGTAAGATACCCAAACCATTGAGCGAAGTTTCCATTACTTCTTTAAAATGTTTACCCAAAATTAATTTTAAACAGGAAAAAAAAATAAATGAATGGTGTATTTTATTCATAATTTTCCATTTGCTTGTGAATTTTTGCAGCAAGATTTTTTATTTTTACACCGAATTCAACTTTATTTCCTCGAGATCTAACAGCTATAGTTTGTGCTTCGACTTCCTTATCTCCAACATTTATGATATAGGGAATCTTTTGCATAGTAGCTTGACGAATTTTATATTCCATTCTTTCCCCACTTAAATCTGCTTGAGCTCTGATTCCATCCTCTTTGAGATCCGATGTAACTTGTTTAGCATATTCTATGTGTTCATCGGTAATTGGAATTACAGTAGCTTGAATCGGACTAAGCCATACGGGCAATTTACCTGCATGATTCTCTATTAATATGGCAAGGAATCTTTCCATTGCACCATAGATTACTCTATGAATGATAAATGGTCTATGCTTTTGTCCATCTTCCCCTATGTAATTTATATCAAATCGATCTGGGAGATTGAAATCAACTTGAATTGTAGCTAGTTGCCATCTTCTTCCTATGGCATCTTTGACATCCACATCTATTTTTGGTCCATAGAAAACCCCTTCACCGGCTTTAATTTTATATGGTTGGTCTAATCTCAATAGAGCATTCTTAAGAGAATTAGTTGCATGTTCCCAACCTTCTTCAGTACCAATGGCTTCTTCTGGTTTAGTACTTATGAAAAATTCCCATTCAGTAAAACCAAAGACTTTGTAGAAATGATTAACCATTTGAATGACACCAACAATTTCGTCTTCCAATTGCTCAGACAACATGAATAGATGGGCATCATCTTGAGTAATACTTCTAATCCTGAATAATCCATGAAGAACTCCAGAAAGTTCATATCTGTACACAGTTCCCATCTCTCCAATTCTGACAGGAAGTTCTTTGTATGAATAAGTACGACGATTAAAAATCATCATGTGTCCTGGGCAATTCATTGGTTTGACATACCATTTCTCCCCTTTCAGGTCGACGGGGAACATATTTTCAACATAGTATTCAGTATGCCCACTGGTCTGCCAAACATTTTCTTTAAAAACATGGGGAGTTTGCACAATTTCATATCCTGCTTTTTCATGTTCCTTATTCCAGAAATCTCGCAAAGTTTCTAGTATCGCTCTACCCTTAGAGTAAATAAGGGGCATACCTGGTCCCCATTCATCAGCTGTATCAAATAAGTCAAGTTGTCTGCCTATGATACGATGATCTCTTTTTTTCGCTTCTTCTAGCATATTTATGTGTTTTCTTAGATCTTTTGGATTGAAAAAAGCTACACCATAGACTCTCTGTAAAGATTCTCTATTAGCATCAGCTCGCCAGAATGCGGATGAAGCGTTCAGTATCTTTATTGCTTTAACTTTCTTAGTTGTAGGAACATGGGGGCCGCGACACAAATCTTTGAAGGCTCCATTTCCGTGAGAATAGAAAGAAACTTCTTTTGCTTCTGTCTCTTTCAGAATTTCTACTTTGAATTTGTTATCTTCTTCTTTCTCATAGTATTTTATAGCTTCAGCTAAAGATATCTCTTCTCTAACAAATTGAGTATCTTCAGCAATTATCTCATCAACTCTTTTTTGAATTCGATCCATATCATCTTGAGTAAAAGGTTCTTCGATATAGAAATCATAGTAGAAACCAACAGGTTCTATACTTGGTCCTATAGTTGGTCTTGCATCAGGAAACAAATCCACAACTGCTCCAGCCATTATATGAGCCGCACTGTGATTTAAGACATGTAGAGCTTCTTCTGATTTCTCTGTTAAGATTTCAAAATCTGCATCATTTTCAATTACATAATTTAAATCTACTAGCTTCCCATCAATCTTAGCTGCTATAGATGCATTTGCCAAACCTTGTCCAATTTGCTGTGCTGCTTCAAAAACAGTTTTTCCCTTTGAAACTTCTAATATACTTTCATCTGGTAAAGTTAATTTAACCATCTTATCACCTGTAAAATTTTTCTCAAGAGGACCGCGCACCTACTTAACAGTAGGGATATTAAAAAACTGCTATTTAATTGTTTCATATTCACCTAGCATTGTCCTCAAACGAATTATCCTATTTTCATTTAAAAAATTTATTACTTGTTCAATTTCCTGAAATCTGCTGGAAAGAAGCAAAAAGTTAATATTCGTTTCGAATTTTTTGGAAACAGAAGATATTCTTTACATTTGTTACATACTTTGGAGATACAAAAAATGAAGCGGAAACACTTTGTTAGCCTTTCTATTTTTCATATGATGGCTATGTTCCGAAGAGGTATATTCTACTTTTTCCTTAGTATTTATCTCAAAGAATACCTCCATGTCTCAAATACGGAAATGACACTGTTTGCAACCCTTCCAATGATTGCTAATATTGCATCACAATCAGGTTTATGGGGAAGAATATCTGATAAATACAAGAAAAGAAGACTTTTGATTGTTTTTGGTGAGTCATATGCTGCTATTGGATATTTGGTTGTCTATTGGATACACAAAGGATATGAAACAGAAGGAGCTTTAAGAGCTGCTGCATTTACAATAATAATAGGTTTTACAATAATTGAAGCTGGTTGGAGTAGCAGTAATCTAGGCTGGACAACTCTCATTGCAGATTTGACAAGAGATTCAGAAAGAAGTAGAGTTATGGGATTACTTCAATTCGTCGGAGGGATTGGGAATGTATTAGGAGTTACTGCAAGTGGATTTCTATATCTTGGCGGAGAAGGATTTTCTAATGGGTATCTATTTTTTATATCATCCGGGATAATGCTCTTTAGTATTATAGCTCTGTTCTTGATACCTGAATCTTATGCAGACTTGGAAAAAAGCGATGACAAAGAGCTAGTTGAACTTGTTGAAGAACAGCGAAACATGCGTCGAGAAGCAAAAGAGAACTCTGGTTCAATGAAGTGGGAATGGAAGGTATTTATCTGGCTTCTAATTATTCTTGCTGTAATAAATATAGGAGGAAACAGCATAAATCAGTTAGTAAACATATACGTACGTCTACCGACTACATTCAATGCTTCTGATATGATCGTTGCTCAATTGCGGAATACTACGAATATTTCGATGATTATTGCGGGTTTAGCTATTGGTTTTCTAGCTAAGAGATTTGGGGATGGTAAGCTGTTACTAGTAGGATTTATTATTGCATTTATTGGAACAATGGCTCTTCCATTTGCACCACACGTAGTATTTATCTTCATTTACATGGCAACTAGAGGTTTCACAAGAGTTTGGGTACAAACAACTGCCTATTCGATGGTTAATAGAGTTGTTCCACTAGAAAAAAGAGGTAGAATGATGGGTTATTATAACGCTACATTTTACCTTTCATGGGGATTGGGAGGAACAATTCTTACTGGTCCAATTGCTGATGCTATTGTGGGATCCAATTTAACTGTAATCCTCTCATATACTGTGCTTGGTATAATTGCTGTTGGAGCTTGGTCTTTTCTAATCATTTCTAAATTCATCAATATAAAGAACAAAATGAAATTATTTATTGGAACTGCAATTGGGTGGCTTGGTTTATCAGGTGTTTTAGCTGCTTTTGTAGCAAAACCCTTTGCTTCATTTGTTATTTCCTACGGGTCTTCAGATTCTTATGCTTACAAAGTTACGTTTCTAATTGCTGCAGTTTTAATTGTAATTGGTACACTTACGTATATACTCTATCGACCCAAGAAGTATAATGTTTTGATTCTAGACAAAGCTGTAGGATCTTTGACTGAGGCGAAAAGTTAAGAATATTTATTTCATTTGCAGTATGAATGCTATGAAAATTGAGAAAAAAGATGTTATTCCGATTCTTAAGGATCTAATTAATATAAAAACTGAGAACCCACCTGGGTATACTATTGAAGCCGTAAAGTACCTGTCTGATCATTTTAATAAAATTGGTATAGAAAACAGAATTCAAGAATATGGTGAACAAAGGGCTAATATTATTGCAGAATATGGGGAGGGAAAAAAAACTATCATTCTAACTGGACATATTGATACTGTTCCTGCGGGTGATGAAGCTAAATGGAAATTTCCACCCTTTTCAGGAACTGAAGAAGATGGAAGGATCTATGGTAGAGGTTCAACAGATATGAAAGGAGCTTTAGCAGCTTATGTTGCAGTAATGGCTCTATTAAAACAAAAGAATGTAAAACTAAGCAAGAAAATTATCTTTCTCGGGACATCTGATGAAGAACTAAATATGGATGGCTCTCTATTTGCGAAAGAGAAGGGTATTATGGAGGGATGTGAGTTTGTGGTTGTTGGAGAACCAACAGAATTGAAAATTGGAGTAGCTGAAAAAGGAACATTGTGGATTAAAATTAAGATTGAAGGAAAGTCTGCTCATGGATCAACTCCTCATTTAGGTGTTAGTGCTATTGAAGCAGCTGCCAAATTAATTCCAAAATTAAAAGAAGTAGTCCCAGTTTTTGAACATAAGATTCTAGGAAAATCTTCTCTGAATATAGGTAAGATAACAGGAGGAACCGTTGTAAATGTGGTTCCAGAGCTCTGTGAAATTGAATGCGATTTTAGATTAGTTGCTGACGAACTTCGCAATGAAATTAACGAAAAATTCAATGCTGTTATTAGTAAATTCAATCAAGAGGAAGAAGCTAAGGTTAGTTTCACAATTTTACATGAGCTACCTGCGATTGAGATGAAAGATGAATCAAAATTCTTAGAAGATCTTAAGAATAGAGCAAAAGAAGCTGGTGCAAAAGATATTATTGGTGTTAACTATGGAACAGATGGTGCTATGCTAGTTCCTGATTTTGGAACTCCATTTGTAATTATGGGTCCGGGTAAATTAGATCAACTTCATGTAACAGATGAATACACAGAGATAGATGAAGTAATCACCTATGCAAATATTGTTTATGAAGCTATCATTGATAATTTTTCAGAGATTTAAATTAATCTCTTTTTCCTCTTTAGTCAGGAAATGCAAATGTTAAAAAGACAGAATGAGCCAATAATACCTTGAAACTGGAAAGTGTTTCAGATGAGTGCTCATCATTCAAATAAAAATAATCTAGAAGACAGATATCGGAAATTGAATAAAATCACTGATATCTCAAAAAAACTTCAGAGAGATGATATTAGTTTACCCCCCAATGAATCACGTATTCTGCTAGACTTTGAGGAGGCTGTCTTGGAATGTATGAACTATGGGTGGGAAATAGACTCCATGCTAGAAGATGAAAATCTCTCACCCTATGAGTATGATCAACTAGTTTCCCGTTTGGAGAAACTATCTGAAGTAATTGATATACTACTGGAGAAACATAAGAGCAATGTCGTAACTCTAAATAAAGTTATTTCAATTTATAAGATTTTAAAGAGTCTAATCAAGGAAATTCAATTTGTTGAAGATATAGTAATTATCCTAACAAAGACTTATACAGTGGAAAAGAAAACAGGCTACTCAATCAACGAAAGTGAATATCTAGCTGCTCTAGAATCTTTAGATTCGTTTTTTCAGAAAAGCAAAATTAAGACTGAAGATAGAAAAGAATCCAAATTAGAAAGA
>JAGLTB010000238.1 GCA_023270155.1 Candidatus Heimdallarchaeota archaeon
GATTTCAATTAGTGGGACTGTATCATTGAATTTTACAATCTTCGGTAAGAATGTTGCTCCTGTTGAGCTCTTCATACATTCTATATAGTGATTATAGTCTACTCTAGAGAATCTTATGATTATATCAGCTGTAGTTCTCAATCTAGCAAGAATTTCCCTACTTATAGCATTGAAGTTGATAAATGAATAAGCAACAGCTCGTCTTTCTTTAATATTGAAAGATTGAAGAGCAAAATAACGAAGGAAATCAGACTCAGATAAGATATTTGCATCATCGGTTAAATCACCAAATAAAACTACATTTTGTTTTGCTTGTGCAAATGCTTCCATTAATTCTACTGTCACTGAGATCATATCATCAGTTGTCATTAATTGGCTCATCTCTCTTGCTTCAACTGCTGTGACTGAGCGATTATACTTGTCAATGAAGACTACATTCCCTTCGTTAAGATGAGATGTAATATCACTTTTCGATCTCTTAAATTCCTCCACAATTTTGGATGAATACATATGAACATTGGAATGAATAATTACTCCTTTTCCTTCATTTAGATGGTGATACATAGTAGTTAGGAATAAAGGGAAGTAATTTGTTTCTCCATCCATCTCAATAAGAATGACACTTCCAGTAGGAATTCCTCCACCTAATAATTCATCTAGTTTTCCGATTCCTGTTTTCTCCTCATCTATTAACGATATAGGAGGATGCTCTGAACGGAAGATTGTAACTCCATTTTTATCTATAATAAATCTGTTCTCAAAATGGGTTGGTTGTGCAGACCTAAGTTTGGGGACAGATATTTTTTTGATAAGTTGATTATTCTTTAGTTCCGATCTTATTTTAATTACACCATCTACTAAGAATTCTTCAAGAGTCGCGTATTCCTCAGCAACTTGTGATTCAGCTGTGAATATAAGTACAGCATCTTCGTTTGTAATTTCTCTAATGAAATCCATAAAATTGCTTCTTGCAGTTTTTTCATATTGAAACTCAGCAAAGAATGCTGTGATAGAATCAAAAATAACTAATTTTGCTTTAACCTTCTGTAATTTAGCTTTAGTTCTTGTAATTATACCAGAAAGGTCGAATCTTTCAGTTTGAACCAGATGGACTCCTTGTGGTTTAAGTGTCATTTTTTCTACGCTTAATTTACCACTTTTTATGAAAGGCTGTAAATCCATTCCAAAGGATTTTCCATATTCAACTATTTTTTCAGGATCGACTTCTGTGGAAATAAATAATACTGGTATATCTTGTTGCAATGCACCATGTGTAATAAACAATGAGAGAACAGTTTTTCCTGCTCCTGCTGTTCCTTTTATTGCATAGCAATACCTTGTTCTTAACCCTCCATCTATCATCTTATCTAATTCGTTTATCCCTGTTGAGATAATCATATAATTCAATATAAAATTACAATTTACATCTATAAAATTATATCTAAAGTATTAAACAGAAGTAGATAAAAACATCCAAACTCTTAACAATCTCAAATTATTTATATCATCATTCACGGATTAGAATGAAGATGACTTCTAAATATACCGCTCAGATGATTGGCAATAGGTTAATAGTGTGGGATATAAAAGAAGGCATTGAGCTTTATTCTGCAGGTTTCTTTGGAAAACCCATAGGTGTAAGAAAACCTCAACTAGGGGATGAATTTAGAGATCCTTCAGAGCTTTCATATTTTGAAGGTCTTTATCTTCTTGAAAATAAAAAATTGAAAATTCTTGATGAAAAAGGTGTACAAGTGTCAAAGAAAGTATTCGAAGAAAGATGCAAAGATCAATATATGAACTTTGAAAATAAAATGGATGTTTACCGACACTTAAGGAAACTAGGTTATATTGTAAGACCTGGTCTGAAGTTTGGTGTTGATTTTGGAGTTTATATCAAAGGTCCAGGTCTAGAACATAGCCCCTATCTTGTGCAGATAATTGAACAAGAAGGAAAAATTAATCCAATAGAACTTGTGAGAGCAGGTAGACTTGCGACAACTGTTCGAAAGAATTTTGTTATTGCATCAAAAATTAAGAAGAAACTTCATTTCTTCGTTTTTAACCGATATAAGCCTTAATTGTGTATGAATCCTTCAATAATTCTAGCTGTAATTCTAATTAAAATTACCACAAAAAATTAAAAGAGATATAAATATCATTTATCTGTTGTAGATGAGTTCTCCTCAAGGTTGGCAAGTAGACGTATTGGATGTTGCACAAAAATGTGTATACTGCGGTTATTGTTCATTATGTCCCACCTATAAGGAACTTAAATGGGAGGTTTATCATCCAAGAGGAATTCTGGATCAGATTAAGTTATATTATTCTGAAGAAATAAAAGACAAGCTGAAAGCTGATGTTTCCAAGCAATTATTTGAAAGCGTATTCCTCTGTACCGTGTGTAGAGCTTGTGAAGACATCTGTATTGTTGATCTACCTTTGTTGAAGGTTTGGGAACAAATAAGACAAGAAGCTTTCAAAAGGGGAAGGTGGAATCCCAAACTCTTGTCCCTTTATAACAGAGTAAAAGATTTCTTTAACATTTATGGTTTACCAGCAGAAGAAAGAGTTTCTTGGGCAGCATTAAGTGGTATGAATATGTCTAGACGAACACAGAAGAAAGCACCTTTAGCGTATTTTGTGGGATGTCAAGCATCATATTCAGGCAAAATGGGAACCATAGCAGAAAGTGTTGTAAAGATTCTCAGAAAAGCAAAACTAAACTTCACTATCTTAGGAACTGAAGAAAGGTGTTGTGGATCTCCTATTTTCTTAGCTGGTGGTTTTTCCGTTGGGAAAACATTCGCAAAACACAATTTAGATCAATTCAAAAAACTAGGTGTCAAAAAAATAGTTACTGCTTGTGCAGGTTGTTATAGAGCCTTCAAGATAGTTTACCCAAGAGTCTTAGGTGAAGAGTGGGATATTGAAGTAGTCCATATCTCTGAATTAGCTAATGAACTTTTCAAAGAAAAGAAACTGAAAGTTACTAATCAAATTAAAGAAAAACTAACATTCAAAGATCCTTGCGAATTAGTGAGACATTGTGGGTCAAGTGATGCTCCGAGAGAAGTAATCAAGAACATTCCTGATGTCAGATATGAAGAACTCCCATCTAATAGGGAAGAGGCCCTATGTTGTGGAGGAGGCGGTTTACTAAAACTAAATGACGAGGAATTAGTTGGGCAAGTAAATTCTCATCTTATATCTGAGATCCAATATTCAGAAGCTGACATTGTAGTTAATGGGTGCCCAACATGTTTAGATACTATTCAACAAGGTGTTAAGCAAAGAGAAATGGATGTTGAAGTAATTGATATAGCTGAATTGATCAATCGAATGGTGGGGGGTAAAAAATGACATTGAAAAATAAAGTTCGTACTAAATTCGTGAGACATTTGGGTAAAGGTTTTAGAGATGATGAAACGACCATTCGAATATATTCTAGAGATTTAGCAGATCTACCTCCACTCACAAAACTATTTTACAACAATACTGCTGATGCAGTTGTACTTCCAACTACTACCGATGAAGTGAAAAAGCTCTATGAGCTTGCAACGGAAAACAAAATTCCTGTTACCCCAAGAAGTGGTGGAACTGCAGGTTTTGGTGGTTGTGTTACCTATAAAAAAGGTATAATTGTCGACGTTAAAGGTTTGGAAAGTGAACTATTGATTGAACCTTTTGATCAATCTGTTTTAGTTAGTCCTTCAACTGTGATTTCAGAGTTGCAAAGACAGCTGAATCTTCAAGGTTTCTCTCTCTGTTCATACCCTTCAAGTTTTTATTCAGCTACAATTGGTGGTTGGATTGCTCATGGTGGATATGGTGTGGGTAGCGCTAAATATGGTGGAGCTTTAGATCAAATTTTAGCTTTGGATGTAGTATTACCAACAGGAGAAATGAAAAAGTTCACCGAGAAAGAGGATATAAGACTGTTTGTTGGTTCAAATGGAACTTTAGGATTAATTACTAGAATACAATTAAAAATTAAATTCGATATTCCTCTAAAACAGTTCGGATGCACCTTTGACTCACCGTTACAATTAGCTAAAGGATTGAAAGAAATTTCCGAAATCGATCCTTATTCTATATGGTTCTTTAATCCAAAACATGTTGAAGAAATCAACCAATCGTTTGGATATTCGCTACCTGAAAGATATGTGATTATTGTAACTAAGGAAATTAGTTATGAGGAAGAAGAAAACGAATTTAATCTTAGTTTTAATCAGACAGTAAGAAATGCAGGTGGGCAAATTTTAGACAGGAGATACATCACAAATATCTGGAGTTTTCGTTTTAAGACGTTTGCAATGTTGAAAGAATATAAGGACTATCTCACTAATGAAATAATTCTACCCATAGAAACAAGTGGTAAATATCTGCAGAAATTGTCTTCAAAGATTGAAGGTCAGATTCATCTTGAAGGAGAAATGATTGGTAAAAAACATTATTCGCTCCTAATGTTTTTGTATTTTAAAGAAAAACTAGGTCCTTTCAAGAAACTTAGAACCAATCTGGAATTGTATAAGAACGTACTTAAAGGGATTAAAGCAAAAGGGTATCCATACGCTACTGGCTTATGGTTTGCAGGATATTATCAAACTATTTTTGGTAAAGAACAATACAAAAAGTATAAAGATTTCAAGAAAGAAGTTGACCCAAGAGGAATAAGTAATCCTGGAAAAGTAATCCCTCCAAGATTGAAATTGTTTCCATTAATTAGTTTAAAAACAGCATTAAAATTAGCAAGTAGGTTTGTGTAATGAAAATTGAACAATATGAATTTCCCGATGATTTGTTTTACGTTCTCAGAGATCCCGGTCATATTTGGATAAAAAGAAAGTCTGAAAATATTATTCAATTAGGTATAGATGACTATGCTTCCAAAAGAGCAGGAAAAATTGAATTTGTTAGAACGATAAAAGAAGGACAACGAGTTAAAAAGAACCAAATTATTGGAACTTATGAAAGCGGAAAATGGGTGGGACAAATTCGAGCTCCTATTGCAGGAGAAATTATAGAGAAAAATGAACAGTTAAGAAAAACACCAGATTTTATTAACACTGATCCTTATGGAGAAGGTTGGATTCTATCGATTGAAGGAAAGGACATAGAAAACAAATTAGTTGAAGATAAGGAAATTGTTCCAACAGGAGACAAACTAGAAAAATATATACGTTGGAGAATTAGTGAAGAATAGCATTATAATGCATTTTTACATAATTTTTTATACAATAGTTATTTTACGGGATAACAGATGCTTATCTGGATTCTAATTGCTTTCGCTGTTCTTCAGGGAGTTTTGGAATGGCTACCAGTAAGCTCAGAAGGACAAACTATCACTCTATTAACAGGTTTTCTTGGAATCAGTCCTGAAGAAGCTCTAGAAATATCTTTATGGTTACATCTAGGAACACTGATAGCTGTAATAATAAAATTCCGAAAAGAGCTATATCAGTATCTCAATCCCCAAAATAAGGAAGAAACAGTAAAACAATGGAGATGGTTCATTCTCTTAAGCACCATAGGTACAATAATAATTGGTGTGCCTTGTTATTTCTTAGTGCGACATCTAGGTTCTAATCCTCAAATTGGTGAGTATTTTATGCTCATCATTGGAATCTCATTATTAATTACAGCAGTACTATTATTCTATGCCAAAAGACAAGATAGAGAAGGAAGAATGATTGAGGATATCTCGAAAAAAAAGATGACGTTCAGTGGCCTGTTACAAGGTTTTTCCATAATTCCCGGTATTAGCAGATCCGGTATAACCATGAGTGGCTTGCTGTTCATGTCAGTTGAGAAGGAAGATAGTATTAAGGGTAGCTTTATCATGAGTATTCCTGCGGTTTTGGGAGGTTTTATTCTAAATCTAATTGTCATTTTGATAGAAGGAGGAAATGTTTTTCCTCTTCTGTGGTGGCAATTATTAATCGCTATAATTATTACAGCAATTATAGGGTATTTAACAATGGAACTCTTTCTGCTTATAGCTCGAAGAAATAATTTTGCTATTGTGTGTTTGGTCCTAGGAATTATCACAATTCTGTTCTTCTTCCTGAGATGGATAGGTTAGAATTAGAAAGCGTAGCTTTTACTATCTTAATGTTTAAATAGAATAATAGGGAGTGTGAATCGTTCCAGTTATCTAGACTAAAATTACAGTTAGCGAAACATTAAATTACTATGTTAAGATACTAAATTCTGATTAGATATCTGAGAAAAAAACTCACTCTTGTGGATAATTGAGGTGAATGAATGTCTTTCTACGAATTTCGAAAACGCATAATGGAAGAAAAGAAAAGAAGAGAACAACAGGGGCAACAGACGAAGGTAGAAACCAGCCAAGAATCAGTTGTTGGGAGGAACAAATTTAGTGTTGCTCTGCTAGGATTAGAAAGAGCAGGAAAGACATCTTTAGTTAAAAAATTACTAAAACAAGATGATATCGTTGTAAGACCTACTTATGGGGTCAATTTAGAAAATTATCAGTATCGTGATTTAAATTTTACTTGCTTTGATTTAGGGGGACATCAACCATTTAGATTAAGTCTGTGGAAGAAGTTCATTGAAAGAGCTGATGCAGTTATATATTTAGTAGATTCAGCTGATCATGCTCGATTTGATGAATCAAAGCAAACATTCTGGCACTATATAAATTTCGCAAAACAAAGTGCTCCTGTTTTGTTTCTGGCAAACAAAGGCGATCTACCTAATTCAAAAGAATTAGTGGAAATCAATGAATCATTTGAATTGGATAAGTTTCTCAGAAATTTAAGACCATTCAATATTAAGAAAGTTTCCGCTTTAACAGGTCAAGGAGTCTATTCTGCATGGGATTGGATTGTCGATGTACTATGTGGTGCACAGCAATGGAAAGTCAAAATTGGCGCTGCAGTTTTAAGCGATATAGATGGAAATATTCTTTCCGAAGCTTTATTCGGTAGACCAAGTGAACAAGCTCTAGTTGCTAATGATTTTAAGAAATTGAAAGAATTAACCAAGCTTTTTGCAATAGAGACAAGAGAAAGTATTCAATCTGTAAAACTTGAAAGTCTCTATAAGAAACATGTCAGTCATGTTAAACGTGGTGCTTATTGTCTTTCAGTTATGATAGATCCTATTGATCCAGTAACTAGAGCACAACAAATTCAATTAAGAATTCTTGAGAATTTCAGTCGTAATCCAACAGAAGCTCAGAAGAATCTAGGTGAAGTACTGGAAAGCAAGTTTCCACTCGAGGTTGAAGGAGGACGTAGATAATGAGTAGTTACCTTTCTTTTGTCAGAGATAAGATGTTGATGAATAAAGAAGGAAAGGTACCTCAAATAGTTATATTGGGATTAGAAAAATCAGGCAAGTCAAGTGTAGTAAATCGTTTGATCTACGGTACTGTCTCAGATGCGCAACCAACACAATTAACTTGTTTTATCAATGTAGCCTATGGTAAATCTATTCTTACAATAATTGAAGCAGATGAAGAGACAGCAAGAGAAAGCCCTTATTTCCAAGATATCTTAGGTGAAATAGACGGTGTGGTTTTCGTAATTGATACTCAAACAATTAGGCATGTAGAAGTTTCTTTTGAGTACATTTTCAGTTTACTAGATAAAATACCACAAAAAACTTCTATTCTTTTCATAGCAAATAAAACAGATATACCTGACTCTGTTCCTTTTCCTGATTTGTTACAAGATCCAGCTTTTCAGGTAATTATGGAAGATATCAATCGTTCTGTCTCAATTTATCCAGTTAGTGTAAGAACAGGAGAAAATTTCTACACAGCTTTTGATTGGATAATTTCTAGAATGACAGGGAGAACACCTCTAAGGGAAGAAGTTAATCCAAAAAGGGTAATAATTCTACAAGAAGGAGGAGTACCAGCATTTGATTATACATTTGATAAAACAATAGAAGAACATGATAGTACTCTACTTGGAGGATTGATTAGTGCGCTAAATATTATGGCTTCAACCATCTTTGAAAGTGAATCAGTAATGGATGTTGTGAAACTTGGTGAAGTAAAAATGGTTATCCGTAAGATGGGAGCATGGAGTATAGTTTTATTTGTTGATCGAAATGATAGTGAATCCAAGGCACAATCTCTTGCAGAAGAGATTCTAAACGCTTTTATTGAGGAAAAAGAACGAGATCCTTCAAAGGAAATGCCTCGACAAGTCAAATACGAAATTCTTAGCAAGATTCCTGAAATAGCAATTTTGCTAGATCAACAACCAGGTAGAGAAGATTAATGAGTAAGGAGAAAAAAAATGAGAAATCCGAACGTTACAAAGGAGCCAAGTTTGGTGTTTAGTATATTCAAGGACTACGGTCCAGAGATACTATTTAACAATTCAATCCTTGAAGAAAATACAGCTTTAACTTTAGTTATGAGTGGAATGACATTAGTGGAAATGAACAAAGGATCAATTGGAAAAGTTGATGGAACCAAAAACCCAAAAATGTTAGGTCCAATACCTGTCCCTGAACATGAAAATATCAAAGCTATTGCAGTGCCTTTTGAAACAGCAATCACAAGTTCAGCAGATGAACGAATAGCAGCATCGGGTTATAGGTTGTGTGTAGCTTATTTCTTATTTGAAGGACTAGCAGTAAGAGAAGTTTTAGATAGTTATGGATTAATAGAACCATATTTCACAATGATAGCTAGAAGTTTGCAGAAAGAATCTGGAATTAATCAAAGTTCAATCAAGCAAATGTATACAAGAATGAAAGACATGTTTTCCGGTAAAATACCTAGAATTTATGGTTTGAACCAAGATAATACACTAAAAGAAATGATAGGTAAAAGACTGGAATATGCAGATACTTATCTTCTCTGTGATATGGACAAAAAAGTGATGTATATTCTCCTCTACAATCCTTCAGTTGATGTCTGGAGAAAACGTGCTATTTTCAAAACAGCTTCTGAATTAAATTCAACAATGTTTCGAAGTGCTTTGAGAATAAAAACAATCGAAGATATCAAAGAAATGACAAGAATTCTTGACGTTCTAAATATTGAAATATCACCAGTTTAAAAGAATGAATATTTCTTTTCTTTTCTATTTTATTATTTACAATATTTTGATAATTATACTTCCTGAAAAAAAGTTATTCAGGAACAAAACTCATCATCTCTAGATCATCTCTCACATGCCAACCGACTTTTTTATAAAATTCTATCGCCTCTTCACTTTCAGCTTCAACAAATAAGTGAACTTTAATTATGTTTTTTTCAGAAAACAGCTTGTGGAGCTCTTCCATAATTTTTCTTCCATACCCCTTCCTTTTGTGTTGACTATCTACCGCTAAATGATGCACATAACCTCTTCTCCCATCAAAAGCTCCTACAACCACTGCGATGATTTTATTGTCTTTAATCCCTACTAAGAACAGATCAGGATTCATTTCTCTCAATCTTTCTACCTGATCTTTGGTATCAGAAGAACCAAGTGATAA
>JAGLTB010000239.1 GCA_023270155.1 Candidatus Heimdallarchaeota archaeon
GAGTGCCAGGAATTAAATAATCTTGATGATGCATTTTGTGCTCTTTGTGGAACTGATATCTCTAAGGTTGAAGTATCTGAAGCAGTTAGATCAGAAGAAAGAGCTGGAGAGATGAAAGAGCAAGGACAACAAAAAATCGTCATGTGGCCGCCCATATCTCCAGTTAGGCAAATACAACCAAAACCAAAACCAAAATTTCAAGTTTTTGAAGAAGGGACACCCTACAAACCAGCATCTATAAAATATCCGTATAGTAAAGTACGAGCTTTGGGATTCTTAGGAGGACCATTACCTACTTCTTCAGTTTTTAGTTCAACAATAGAGGCATTAGGACTTGCATTGGCTTTAATTGCAGCGGGAGTAGCTATTATTGGGATAGGATTAGCTTTCTTTCAGATTATAGTTTTACCAATCATAGCAGGGATTCTAGGGGGAGCACTTCTACTATCTGCACCATTTTTTGGAATCTATTATGTCAGTTCAAATTGGCTATACAAAACATTTCAGATCAAGAGACCGGTTAAATCAATAACAATTATCTGGAATTATGCTTTGGGTACACTCTTGTTCTCTTTGGTAGGATTAATGTTAACCCCTGTTTTCATTCAAGGGGGTGCTTTGTGGATTTCTCTTGCAGTTCTTGGTGGAGTAATTTATCTAATGGGTTTAACAATAATACCACTGAAAGCTTTTCTTGCTGATCTTGTCTATGTAAAAGCAGCGATGAAACTTAGGGATGAAGGAAAGGATACTAAAGAACAGGAAGAGAACGAGGAAACAAAAACTGAGAAATGATTCTTGATTTAATACAGTCCGAAAATGATAAAAAGGTACATTTTTGATAATGTTTGATTAATATGAGCGAAAACGCTTCAGAAGCTGTATATAGAGTCATTAAAGAGCGAAGGAGTATTAGATCTTTTATAGATAAAGAAATTCCAGACAATCTAGTTCAACAGATATTAGAAGCAGGATGGATGGCTCCTTCAGCAGGAAACAGGCAACCAGTAGAGTTCATTGTTGTAAAAGATTCTGCAGTAAAACAACGCTTATCAGCTCAGAAATTCGTAACAGAAGCTCCAGTTGTTATAGTTGTTGTAGTCAATTTAGAAAGAACAACATCAAGATATGGGGAAAGAGGAGAGAAGATGTATATTTATCATGACTCAGGATCAGCAATCCAGAATATTTTGCTAATGTGTAAAGCATTAAATCTTGGATCATGTTGGATAGGAGCATTTAATGATGAAAGAGTATCAAGATTTCTAGAGTTACCGGAAAATGTTTTACCTATGGCTATAATCCCAATTGGGTATCCAAATCAAGATCCTAACCCTCCAAGAAAAATTCCATTAGAAAAAGTAAGTCATGAAGAAAAATATGAAGAACAGAAAATAAAGGAATATTTGATGTCTTTAGTTGACTAATCCTAATTTCTATTCCTTTTTCTGAATTAGTTTTACTTCTTGAGCAGATTCATCTAATTCGACAATATCATTATTCCT
Organism: Candidatus Heimdallarchaeota archaeon; assembly: GCA_023270155.1. Taxonomy (GTDB): domain Archaea; phylum Asgardarchaeota; class Heimdallarchaeia; order Heimdallarchaeales; family Heimdallarchaeaceae; genus UBA460. Next base: position 1,506 of record JAGLTB010000239.1, read on the forward strand.
CAGATCATGTAGAGCTTTGATAATCGCAGCTGGAGTGAAATTTGTTGTTTTAACTAATTCATCTCTAGTCCAGACTTCTTTGTCAACACCCCAAAGCAACAAAAGAATCTTTGTATGAGGATTAGCTGCAAATACTTTTTCGAAAAGAACTGTATAAATTGCTAGAAGCTCTTGAATTTCCAAATCCTTTGATCTTTCCTGAGTCATTTCTTCATACATTTCACGTAAACCTTTCATTTGGTCTTCTACGCTTTCAAGTTGGTTTTTGTAATTAGCAGCTTCTTTTGTTAGTTTTTCGATTTCAGTGCTTTTTTCCTCCAGCTCTTTAACCTTGGCTTTCAGTTCTTTATTTTCTTTTACTATACTATCAGAATAAGAAGACAATTTGGTTAATACTGAAGGGAGTCGCTCAAATTTATCCTTGATTTGACTATAGAGATCTACAAATTCCTCTAGAGGAGTCTTAGTTTCTGGTTCCATTATGTGTTATAAAACGTAACACA
>JAGLTB010000240.1 GCA_023270155.1 Candidatus Heimdallarchaeota archaeon
TCTTTCTCATTCATTGCATCAAACATTCTCTGAATGAACCATTCTTGATATTCAATTGGTTGATGCGTATAAGTTCCTCCCATGATAATAGCATCGACTTTTTCTGTAGAATGCCCAATTGCTTCTAACTGTTCAATTCTATCTTTAACCTGAAGATAAGGATCATAATCGTTTCTTATTCCTCTCATTGTTGTTGGTTCATAACCTGTATAACTCTGAGGTTTATCAACGTCAGGCCCTCCGGGACACATAATGCATTTACCATGAGGGCATTTCCAAGGCCTAGTCATAGCAGCAATTATTGCAACACCAGATAGAGTCCTAACTTTTCTTTTTATTAAAATAGGTAATAACAGCTCTCTTTCCTCTTCTGTACAAACAGCCAAAATATCACTATTTCTTGGAAATTTTTCTAGGTGATATTTCTTTGAAATAGTTCGTTTTATTTGATTAAGGTCTTTTTTGGAAACATTCTCTCTCTCTAGTAATTCATGCTTGATTTCTAGAAATGCATCATATTGAACATTCATGTAAAAAGCCTTACACCAAATATATGAAAAAAGGTTTATCTGGATTTACGTTTGGCACCCATGCTTTGAGGTTGTCCAGCATACTTTCCTAAGATTACTCTTTTGACATATTTATTTCTTAAACCTTTACGAGGTATAGGACTATGTCTTTCCTTACCAATAACCTTGGGTGTTTGTTTTCTAACTTTACCAGCTTTCTGAAGCGATCCGTGACCCATTAAATCACCTTATTTATCTGAGCTAATGGTTGATGTCAAGTTTTTAAACTTATAGTTTTTGGTTTGGAAAATTAATCAGAATGACTTATTACTACGTCCTAATAAGTAGATAATTATGAGTCACGATGAACATTCAGGTCTCATTAGGGATTACTTTGATGAATATGGAAATAGGGAATGGTACCGCTTCGTAGATAATCCCAAAAACAGAGTTGCTTTTCACATTCATAATCACTATCTAAAGCAAAACATCAGGTCTGGAGATAAAATACTTGAAATTGGTGCAGGACCAGGAAGATTTACAATCGAGATAGCTAAAATTGGCGCATCAATTTGTGTGGGAGACATTTCCAAAAATCAACTTCAATTTAATGAAGAAAAAGTAAAAGCAGCAGGATTGGAAGATTCTGTAATTTGGAGGAAACAACTAGACGTTACTGATTTGTCTGACATAGCAGATGATGAATTTGATTCTTCAGTTTGTTACGGAGGACCTTTAAGTTATGTTTTTGATAAAGCTCCACAAGCCCTATCCGAGCTCCTAAGGGTTACTAAATCAAAAGGATACATTTTACTTAGTGTAATGTCACATCTTGGTTCTCTTCAGTTTTTCATGGGTGCACTTTACAACCATATGCACAAAGATGGTCTTGATTTGGTAAACAAGCTAGTGGAAAATGGAGATGTTGTTGGAGATTTAACATCAGTAGGGCATTATTGCCACATGTTTAGATGGTCAGAACTAAAATCTCTATTAGAGAACTTTGATTGTGATATTATCGCAACATCTGCGTCACATTACTTATCCAATGTCCGGCAGGATATTGTCGAGAGATTTTATGTTCATCCAAAAATGTGGGAGAAATTTCTTGGTTGGGAGCTAGATCTTAGCAAAGAAGAAGG
>JAGLTB010000241.1 GCA_023270155.1 Candidatus Heimdallarchaeota archaeon
ATTAATCTAGAACCAGGAAACAAAGTATATACTGAAAGATTGGTTACAATTCAAAATGTAGAATACAGAACATTCGATCCCTTCAAAAGCAAATTAGGAGCTGCTGTTTTCCAGAAAATGCAAGCTTTTCCATTTTCAAAAAATAGTAAAATTCTATATCTTGGAGCTGCATCTGGTACAACTATATCTCATATATCGGATATAGTTGGCAATGATGGATTGATTTATTCAGTAGAATTTTCACCAAGATCAATGCGAGATTTGTTTACTGTAGCGGAAAGAAGAAAGAACATAATCCCTATACTTGCAGATGCTAGATTTCCTGAAGAATACACTATGATTGTTCCAATGGTAGATATAATTTATGAAGATGTAGCGCAGCCTTCGCAAGCAGATATTCTCAACTCTAATGTTCAAACATATCTGAAGAAAGGGGGATATTTCTTCCTAGCGGTTAAAGCCAGAAGCATTGATGTTACAAAGGACCCAAAAATTATCTATAGTGAAGTTCAGAATGAACTTGAGGGTTATGGATTGAATATTCTAGAAGTTATTAACCTTGAACCTTATGAAAAAGATCATGTAATGATAGTTGGTCAGAAGCAATAAAGCTGTAACCAATACTATCTAATTTTCTTTTATATCTGAATATTTCTTTACCCAATTTTTTACTAAATCAAATGCTTTCTTCATTTGATTCAATTCGTCCATTGTGAATGTAGGTATGGTTTGAGCTGCTGGATGATCTTGATTCTCCTCAACAATCATTAAAGCTCTCCGTTTTGTAAGTGAAGCAATATCTTGAGTCAAAGTAATTTTGTTAATTACTTTCTGACTTTCATCTTCATCTACACAAACTAAAACATTCAATCCACTATGAATTTCTTGACTTTTATGTTCTCCAAATGCATCAAAGGGAGAGAGTTTAGTCCAAAATTGTGACATAAAACCTAATTCTTGAAGGATTGAAGAAATTTCTTCCTTATAGGAGGTAAGATTTTGTGTTGAGTATGAAGGTCGAGCTTCTTTCTCTATATCTATATTGAAGATTTTGATTCCTTCTGTGATTGGAGTTTCCAGAATTTCTTCAAGCAATGCAGCTGTTGAAGGGGGTGGATTTATAGAATGTTCGTATTCATAAATGGTTCTCCTCGAAACGCTAGTCTGCTTATCTAAAGATCCAACCTTGTGTGCTAAATCAGCATAACTTAGGTTCTTACTCAACCTCGCTTGGCGCAGGAGCTTTCTATTGATTTGGACAAAATATCCTCCTCTACTACAATATACAAATGGAGGAGCTCCATGAGATATTAGATTGATAAAGGTCTCAGAACTTACTACGGGTATTCCATACCGAAGCAGAACCAAACCATCTTCCAGCTGCTTAAATCTTCTTCCTCTTTCACCAACTATAAGTGGGGAGGCATTTAGGAAACTTGCAATATTCTTTAGTTCAAAAGAGTTATCTCTGTTAAAATTATCAATGTAAGGTTCAACCTTCAGAATTATTAGTTGATCTTTTCCTTTGGCAATTATATCAAAACATGCTCTACTTCCAGAAGATAAACGAATAATATTATAACCAGCATTCTTGAGTTCAATCTCTACTTCTTGCAGCAAAGTTA
>JAGLTB010000242.1 GCA_023270155.1 Candidatus Heimdallarchaeota archaeon
TTCAAAAGACTAAAAAATTATATACAGCTGTAAGTATTTTTTATTGTGAATAGAAAGATTTTGGTTTCTATAATTTCAGCTGTAATTATTTCTGCAATAGCAATCCCATTAATGGTAGTTTATATACCTGATAGACCTCCAATCATCTCAGGTTTTGAATGGCAGTTTCCTTCAAACAGTACAGTGAGGGAAGGATATGTGATTGTTCCATATTTGGTTTCGATGAGAGATAATGTAAAAATCTCTACTGACATTTATGTTCCCATTGCAATAGATGAGCCATTACCTGTCATTTTTATTCGCACTCCTTATGGTAAAAGTCAATTAGCTTTAATGGCAATTGGATATGCTCTCAAAAACTATATTGTTGTTCTTCAAGATTTTAGAGGTTTCTATGAATCAGAAGGTGCACTTAATTTACCATTTATATCTGAGCAATTGGATGGCCAAGACTCATTAGAGTGGATAACTGAGCAAGAATGGTGCAATGGAAGAATTGGTACATGGGGTCCTTCAGCTTTAGGCATTGCTCAATATCTAATGGCTCCAAATGCTCCCAGTTCTCTTAAATGTCAGCTTCCAATGGTTGCTACACCTGATATTTATGAAGCAATGTTCAGAGGGGGAGAACTAAGACATGAACTCATTCTGCCTTGGTTAGAGGGTAATGGTTTTCCTGATGAAAGTTTGGAAACGCTGCAGGAGTATGAAAAACTAAATGACATATGGGATCAAGGAAGAATTGTTGATAACTATTCTCAAATTCAAGCTGCATCGTTGCACTTAGGAGGGTGGTATGACATTTTGACCCAAGAGACAATCAATGCATTTCTAGGCTACCAATATTCAGGAGGTGTAAATGCTTCAGGAAATGCTAAATTAGTGATGGGACCTTGGGTTCATGGAGGGATGTTAGGAGAACCTAGTGGTAATATCACCTATCAGAAACAAAATCCTGGAATTACACTAAATGTTGCTGATGCACTTTTTGAAAAATGGCTGAGACATAATTCTACTCTCTGGGATCTCTACCCAACTGTTGCTTTTTACCTAATGAGTTCTTATGAATACAACTCGGACATTTTAGCAAATGATTGGTATCAATCAGATCTTTGGCCTTTAAGTACAACAAATTTAGATCTTTATATGCATTCCAACGAATCGATTCTACATGGGATTAGCGCATACTCTCAAGATCTTCTTTCATATGAATATGATCCAAATGATCCTGTTGAAACAATATATGGAGGTAATTTAGCTTTGCCAGCTGGTACTTGGGATCAACAATCACTAGAATCTAGAGATGATGTCTTAGTCTTCACGACACCAACTTTAACTGAACCATTAACAATCGTTGGTCAAATAACTACGACTCTATATATTGAATCTAATTGTACAGATACAGATTTCACTGTAAAACTTACTGATGTTTATCCTGATGGAAGATCAATGTTAATTACTGATACAATAATAAGAGCTAGGAATCGTTTTGGTTATGAGGATTGGAATTTCTTAGATGAAGGTATTGTGTACGAGTTATCAATTCCACTGGACAGCACTGCATATTTATTCAACGAAGGTCACCGTTTGAGAATCGATATTTCAAGTTCTAATTTTCCAAGATTTGAAACTAATCCAAATACCGGAGACGTTCTTTGGGGGAATGATACAACATTTATAGCCAATAACTCAATTCATGTAAGTTCTACTTATCCATCCAAGATCTCTATACCAACTGTAGAATATAACAGTCTTACACCTTTCTCATTTGATTTAAATCCCACACTTAAAACATCTAAACAATCATTTCGAGAGAATCAATATCCAGCTCCCTTAACTATAGGATGGATAAAATCCATATTAATTGTACAAATGCTTTTGAAAAGAATGAATGTTGACAAAATCATTTAGTCAATAACTCTTTTTCCCATCATATTTAGTTTGAATTTTCGAATGTTTTCTGGAGGAATAATTTGTCCATCTACATTTTCGAAATGTAGAGCATCAAATGGACATTGTATTATACAGGCACCGCACTGAACAGGAAGTAATAGCTACTCAAATATTCAATTTAAAAGTTGTAAGAGACGCTAGGTACTATATCCAAACATGGGGACCAAAGATACTTGCATCGTTAGGTCTGTTCCTACCAATACTTAGAGCCATTTTAGGACTGTAAAATCTTTCTATAGCGCTAATCTTTCTTATTATTATATTAGTATATAATATAAAATCTGCATAAACTTTATTAAAATTGGATTGGAAATAATACAATTACATTATAAAGTGAAAAAAATGAATATAAAAATAAAAAAGAGAAAGGGAACTATTATTGGTTTGATTTTATTATTTTCCATGATTTCTTTTGTTGATTTTCAAACAACTACAGTAGAAAGCGAAACATTCGATCCTTTCACAGAAACTTTCACTACTACCGACTATATGGATATAGCGAACACCAATGTTTCAGGATGGGGAGATGGATCAATATATAATACAAACCAAAAGCCAATTCAAATTGGATCAATCGGTTCAGGATTTATTGGATCCCCTGCTGAAGTTTATGTGCATGGTGATCATGCGATTTTAGGTACAACTGACAGTATAGAAACTGTTGGTATCACAGATCCAACAAATCCAATATCTAATGATTCAATTACTTTTACTAGCCCAGTTATGAGTATATGTGTAGATAATGATTATGCATATTTAGCATCATATAACGATGGGTTAACTATAGTAGACATTACTGATCCAAACAATCTTGCAGTTTTTACTCCATACACCCCTGCGTCTGGACATGGTTATGATGTCGCAATTTCAGGAGATTATGCTTATCTTGCAAGAAATGATGTAGATTTATCTTATTATGGTATTCATATTTTAGATATTGCAGATCCAGCTAGCATTGGATGGTCAACAGGTTGGACATTCGAGACAAATGCTTTAGTTAATGATATCGAAATTAAGGCAAATTTTGCATATGTTGGAAATGGTTCAAGCATGTTGGTTTTAGACATCACAGATCCAATCAATCCTATTCTTCATTCAGAATATACTAGTTTGAGTAGTGTGAACGACATCTTCATCTATGGTGAATATGCATTTATTGCTGATCAATCTGGATTAGTGGTACTAGACATAACATATCCAATTTCACCAACATTGATTGGGGCATTTGGAGATTTAGAACTTACAAAAGTTATAGTTGATGGAACTTATGCTTACGT
>JAGLTB010000243.1 GCA_023270155.1 Candidatus Heimdallarchaeota archaeon
TGTTCTGCAAAGGAGCAACTGAAACGGTTCTCCCTCTCTGTTCGTATATCGGAAGTCCTTTGGAACACAGACCATTGGAAGAAAAAGATATTAAAAAGATCAACAAAAATGTGAGTGATTTTGCATCTCAAGGTTATAGAGTTATCTCACTAGCAATTAGACCAATGGCTAGGGATGTGGTGCTCGATCATGATAGAGATGAAGCGGAATCAGAGATGATTTACAATGGTTTTGTGTGTATGCTTGATCCACCTAGATATGGAGTTAAAACTGCTGTAGATGATTGTGTGAGAGCGGGAGTTACAACAATAATGATTACAGGAGACAGTCCTTTAACAGCTAAAGCAATAGCGAAAGAAGTAGGAATGATTCAAGGAGATGAACTAGCTGTAGAAGGAAACAAGATTAAAGATTTATCCGAAGATGATTTTTACAATGCAAGAATTTTCGCAAGAGTCTCTCCACAACACAAGCAAATGATTATAGAAAAATATCAGAAGAAAAAGAAGATAGTTGCGATGACTGGAGATGGTGTCAATGATTCACTTGCGTTAACTAATGCCGATGTAGGTCTTTGCATGGGAATTCAAGGGACAGAGGTTGCAAAGCAAGCTTCTGATGTAATTATTTCGGACGATAGTTTTACAAGTACAGTTCTTGGAATCAGAGAAGGTCGGGGACTATTTGATCGAATTAGAGTCATGATTTTCTTCTATATCACTCTTAACATTGCTGAAGCAATTCTTTATTTCTCAACTTCTTTCATTCCAGGATTCCATTTTGTGAATGATTTTCAAAGAGTGTATATTTTCTCTTCAGCACACCTTATTCCTCCTTTAGCTTTTATCTTCGATAGTCTTGCTAAAGAGATAATGGAATATCCTCCAAGAGATGATGAAGAAATTTTCAATAAAAGATATGTTTGGGCTCTTGTTATTCTTGCCTTAGTTTTAGCTTTTGCCAGTGCTTTGGTATACTTCCTAACCTATTATGGAATTATACCTGTAACTGAATTTAATCAATCTGGCATAGATCTAATCCTCTTCGGTAATCCAGATGCACTTCCTTCATCTCCAGTAAACTGGTCTCATGCTAAAGCACGGACGATGCTCGTTACAGTATTGGTTATATCTGAAAGTCTAGTAGTTTTCAGTCTTCGTAGGTTGAACAAATCAGTGTTCAAAGCTTTCAAAGAAGATTGGAAATGGTTAGTATTTGTATTAGTGATGGTTGTTCCTCTTATCCATATTCTATTGATTTACGTTGTTCCTTTACAAAATCTAGCGAATAATCTATTGGGCTTTAGAGTAGAATTTGTTGCTCTAGGAGTTGTAGACTGGGTTATACTATTAGTTGCGATTGCTCTACCTTTAGTAACGTTAGAAATCTACAAGAGGATAATAAGGAAGAAAGAAACATACTACTAATCATCTCAGAAAAGCTACTCTCTTTCGAGTTGCACTTAAGAATAGTTTTATAATTTATTTTACCTAGTTTAGCTTTAATACATAACCATCTAGTAGCTGGCATTTATGAAGTATGATTCACCAAAGGATAGACTCTTAATCTGTAGAGAAACAGATATCACTTGTACAGGTGGAGTAGTCTTCATTGGTGACGGTCATACAGGTAAAACTCATACAGCTTTGAATTTAGCTCAATACAAGAAAGGACACTTTTACGATTCAACAGATTGCACGAACCTATCCAAATCAGTTAATCTGGAATTTGATTATTTTATATTGTATTCAAACATTGAGAAATATAAAGTTACGATTAGCTCTCAATTGTTTATTATGCCAGGACAAAAGGGTAGAGCTGAAGCAGGGGAAGGATTAGCATTTGAAGATGCTGTAGATATGTATCGTAATGTGAGAAGCATCAATGATGTGGTCATTCTTATTATGACATATAATTTAGCAGACATTAAATCTTTTCAGAATTTAGAGTATTGGTTAAATAGAGCTATCGATCATGAACTAATTTCAGATCTTACTAGCATTATTCTTCTGGGTACTCATTTGGATCATGGTATATTTGTAACTATAAATGATAGTTTGATTGAAGATGGTAAAAAATATCTTCTCGATAGTATTGAAGATAGAATAGGAATTAAAATAAGTCCGGATAGAATTCATTCAGTGAAGATTTCAAACACTACAAGAGAAGGATTAGATGACCTTCAAGATACCGTTTTGAATTCTTTCTTTCATTCTTTCGAACTTGTTGACTATATTAATAGCAGGGATCAAGTAGCTGAGATTGAGCAAAAAATAATGAATCAAGAAGATGAGGATTCATCTATTTAATTCACGATTGCACATAACATACACTAAAAATAATTTGAGATAAGAAGCTGGCATAATGTGGTTATTGATAAAAAGAAGTAACTATTGCAAATGAACGAAACTTTATTAGAAATTAGTATGAAGTTTCATTAGCCAGTAAGCTTGAGAACTAAAGCAAGATTAAACTTCATAAGGAATAGATGGTTTATATGGGGAAGTATACTAGTAAAATATTTTCAATAATGTTAGTTTTAATGTTCATAAATTCTTTAGTATTTTATCAATTATCAATGCCAGATGAGCAACC
>JAGLTB010000244.1 GCA_023270155.1 Candidatus Heimdallarchaeota archaeon
TCTTTTAGCTGCTGATAGAATAAAGAAAGTCACAGATGTTTTCTGGTTAGAAGAATTTGGAATGCCAGAATCACTTTGGGTTTTCGAAGTAGAAAACTTCGGTCCTTTAACTGTCACAATAGATACACATGGTGGAAACCTAACTGCTGAATCTAATAAGAAAATCGAAAAAAATAAAAAGAAAATTTTACTGGAGTTGTAATTAAGATGAAAGATATAGTACAAGTAATAGAGGATACAGCAGCTCAATTACTCAAAACTGCTGCAACAATATTGCCAACAGATGTGAAAGAGATTCTATTGGAAGCTGAAAAGAAAACAGAAGGAGCATTAGGAAAATCCCAATTACAAGCAATTAATGAGAATGTGAAGATCGCTGAAGCTACAAGTAAACCAATGTGTCAAGATACTGGATTAATTTCTTTCTTTGTTAAAATTGGAGATGAATTTCCATTAAGATCAGAAGTGAAAATTGCTTTGATAAAAGCTACAGAAAAAGCTACTTCTGATGTTCCATTAAGACCGAATGCTGTTGATATGTTTGAAGGAAACACAAAGAATAATGTAGGTCTAAGAGGTTATGTTCCATGGTTTTATTTTGATCTTGTAGAAGGAGATTCATTAGAAATAATTGCTTTACCAAAAGGAGGAGGAAGTTCCAATGTAGGTAAGATGAAGATGATCCCTCCAGGAAAAGGAATCAAAGGTGTCAAGGAGTTTGTAGTTGAAGTTTTAGCTGCAGCAGGTCCTCTTGCATGCCCACCTTATACTGTTGGTGTAGGTGTTGGTGGTGGAGAAGATATGTGCATGAACCTAGCAAAGAAAGCACTTCTAAGACCTTTATTTGTATATCATAAAGACGAAACAATAGCTAATTTGGAAAAAGAACTTTTACAAATATTAAACAGGTTGGAAATAGGAGCTATGGGTTTAGGTGAAGGGCCTTCTATCCTTGATGTTCATATGGAGTTTGCAGCAAGACATCCTGCTAGTTTACCAGTTGGAGTAGTTATCTCATGCTGGGCATTAAGACATGCGGGAGCTACAGTAGATAAAGAAGGAAACGTGGAGTGGCATCCTCACTAGTTTTTCATTTTGGAAAGGAAATAGAATAAACCCTCTCTACGATTTTTTCCATCAAAATACCTTCCTTTCTC
>JAGLTB010000245.1 GCA_023270155.1 Candidatus Heimdallarchaeota archaeon
TCTACTCAGTTTTAACTGGAACTTCGACTTCCTCTTCAGCGGGAACTTGAGAACTAACATCAACTTCTTGTTCAACAGGAACACGGACAGGAACTTTGGGAGTAGGTTCGGGTTCAACACCAAGCTTGTGAAGAGCCTTAAGATGAGCATTAGTAAGGAAAAAGTCTTTCAAAACAGGCCAACTAGTAGGAAGAATGACAGGAAGCTTGCCTTTACCAGCAGCGCAGCGATGAGTTTTTTCGTCGAGTTTTTCTTTCTTGTCGATGACACCGCATTTGAGACAGATCTTCCAACGAGCAGAGCGTTGATAAAGACCACCTTCATCAGAATCTTTAGTAACTTCGCTGTAGACTTCTAAACCTTCACCCATAGGAGCATCTAAAAGGTCAAGTGAAAAGCGACGAGCGCGAGAACGGATCTGAGTTTTTTCTGAGTCTTTTACATCAGGAATTTTATTAACCTCCAATGATAGTGTTAATCTATGATTACATATTCAAGAGAATATATATAGTTTATTATAGGTGAAAAAGTTGCCGTTAAGATGAATATAGAGACAAAAAGATTACACATATGGGAAAGTTTTGCCGGTTTATAATCTTTCTCATGTTTTATTAACATGCTTTTTTATTATGGTTTTAGTTGATTATATTAATATGTACTCGTTTTGAGCACATATAATATGTAATAAAAAATAGGACATATATGTCATTACAAACTGGTTTAAATACTATGTCATCTTAATAATTACATAGCAAAAAACGAACCTGGTGAAAAAAAGTGAATGAAACCGAACTTCAAAACCTGTTGGACCGCGACTTTCGCAAGATCTTCGAGGATCTTGGGAAGTTAAGAAAAAACCTTTCCACAAGAATAGATGAGATGGAATTCAGCATCTCATTCCACAACAACCCTTCCTTACCTTTCCTGGTGTTCGGAAAAAGCGATCATAAAAAATGGTGAAAAAAATGATGGAATACGAAATAAATGAAATGTTGGATAAGAAAATCCGCGAACTATCAAGTGAATTGAGCAGGCTAAAAAGAGCCCGACGCGCTAAACGAGCAAAAGCTCGATCTAAATACTCTATCAGGTATGATCCCACCTACGGGTGACTCCTGATTTTTTTATTTTTATAGGAGAAAAATTCCGATGAATTCCCAAAACAAACGAAATGGAGGTGAAAAAGTATGAGTAGATTCTACAAAAAACTGTTAGTTAGATTAGGCTTTGTACAACCACATGTACATTTATGGAGAGCAATTGTTTTTGCTATTGCTGCTACATTGATCTTATTTACCGCATTCTTTGCTGTTCATCCTAAAGTCATAAGCGTTACTGCAGATGTTTCCACTACCGATAATCAGTTAGAATTTGAAAGAAACGTAGATACTAATTATGATGAATTTGCAAGAAACATAGATACTAATTATGATGAATTCGCAAGAGATGTCGATTCCGGTAATCATGACTCTTTAGCTAGATCAATAGATACCAATGTAGATGCTTTAATCAGCGATGTTGATAGTCCAAATCGAGATATGTTGATAAGAGCTGAAGATGGTAATTACGATCAGCTAGCTAAATAATTTGCAACGTTGAGAAGTATTCTCTATACTTTTCTTCTTTTTCATTTAAGATCACTAAACTTACCAAACTACCAAAAAAAAATTGGTAAAATATCACGCTGGCCATTTCTGCTCAAAACCACTAACCATGGGGAAGTGCCAGAAAAAAGATCAGGATCCGGTTAAGGCTTGCTGCTCAAAAAACCTTAGTCCTCTTGTTCATGCTGAACTTAACCGCCCTGGTTCTTTTCTTTCTTTGGCTCAAAATCTGAAGATGAAGAAATTCGCTAGTTGCTCAAAACAAACAAAATTGGAGGTGTAATAACATGAGAGAAGATATTGCTGATTTGTTCAGAAAACTCAAGGAAGGCAATCCCATTATGTATCTGTCCCGAACTCTCCTGTATATAATTTCCATAACAATCTTGATACTACTGGGGATAGCATCCTTATCAGCGATGTATATGTAGCAATTTAGCTAAAAAGGAAACAAAGAAGTTTCCTTTCTTTTTCTTTTTTTGTATTTTTCTGAAAACGTCTTTCGTCGCTTTTGAAGAAATATTAAAGAATCTTTGATTTAATTTAAGATAATGAGTAACTACATGCTTGATTTGATTGTAGATCACCGAGAATCCAAATTACTAAAGTTAATAGAAGAAAAACCTGACACTATTGCTTGTGAGATTAAAGCTCTAGATGTGGGAGATGTGATTGTCTCTGAAGATGTAGCTATAGAAAGAAAGACAGGTTCTGACTTTATTGCTTCAATTATCGATGGTCGTTTGTTTGAGCAAATGCTTAGATTACTTGATACATATCCTAATCCTATTCTCATTCTGGAAAGTTTTGATTATTTAGCACTTGAAAACACAGGGATGAGTCTTTCTTCCATTTATGGTGCTCTAGCTTATGTTTCCTATAAACTAGGCGTGTCTGTTATTCCAACTGTAACAACTGACGATACTCTAACTGTTATAGAGAGAATAGCTTACAGAGAACAGATTGAGGATATCAAACCAACTTTGGCTAGAAGAGCACCAAAAGGAATGACCATTGAAGAAAGAAGAGCTTATGCACTTGAAGGATTGATAGATACTGGCCCAAAGAAAGCACAAGCACTTATTGAGCGATTCAAAACACCTCTCAAGGTGTTCGAAGCGATTAAAGATACTGAAATAACCTATACAAAAACTGGCAATCCAAAAGGAGTAGAGGGACCCTTACAAGATCTCTCAGGTTTCGGTTGGAAGTATGTTAAGAAAAATAAAGAATTGTTGGTAGGAGAGACTGACTGAAATTTCATGGGATTAACCATTTTCCAGCTTTATAGATTTCCTTACCATCGAGATAAATAACTGAATCTTCACTTTTCATATCTTTTAGAATATCCCAGTGAATTGTCGATTCATTTTTAGAACCAATTTCCTTAAATCCGTTTCCTAAAGCAAGATGAATTGTTCCACCCATTTTCTCATCAAAGAGCATATTCTTTGTAAATCGTTGAATTCCGTAATTAGTTCCTATAGCTACTTCTCCTAAAATATCTGCATTTTCAACTTCTAAGACCTTATCTAATACTTCTTGACCTTTCGAAGCACTGGATTCTATAACTTTTCCATCTTTGAATTTCAACCAGATATTTTCAACCTCTTTACTCATGTAAATGCCGGGGTAAGTAAAACGAATAGTACCATTAACAGCATCTTCAATAGGAGATGTAAACACTTCTCCATCTGGTAGATTCTTATCTCCACAAGCATTAATCCAATTCCTTCCTTCGATTCCTAAAGTAAGGTCTGTATCTTCTCCTACTATGCGTAGTTCTTTTCCTTTATTCAGAATTTCTACAATTACTGCTTGCTCCTCTTTCATTTTTTCCCAATGTTCAACAGGATTCTCTTCATTTAGTGCCAAGGCATTATATACAAATTCTTTATACTCGAATGTACCCATGTTGCCTTCTTGAGCAAAAGCTGGAGCTGGAAAGGGACATATTACCCAATCTATTTCTCCTTTAGCTACACGATCAGAATAGAGTTTTTGTAGTTCTTTACCTGCTTCTCTAGCCATCATTAATTTAGCAGGATCCACGCTTGCAAGGGCTTTTCTATTCGTTGAACTGAAGATGTTGATAGTTTTATCAACTTCTTCTATCATCACTTTTGAAATTGGATTTTGATATTTTATCTGGTGATCTTGAGCATTTTTGTAAAACAATTCTGCTATGCCTGGAATACCTATTCTGGTGTTGATAACATGCCCTCCCGCTTTAACAACCTCTAAATATATCTCACGGGCTAAATCTGCTGAATCAACTCCTCCAATAATTGTTACTTTATCATCCTTTTGTACTTTCACAGAATAATTAACGACAAGTTTTGCTAGTTTTTCATTGTAATCATCAAGCATCAATATTACCTCTTTTTGATGAATCATAAATTCTTGAACTGTTATAAGTTTTTCAATATGAATTGATGATTATATCATAAAAACCCCTCTAGTTTTTTGTTTTCTCTATTCTGTTGTAATAACAAAGTCTTTTAAAGTCCCAAATCAGATTTAGTACAGAGTTGAGAAGATTAGAAGAGTGAAAGTTCTATTTTTTCCAACAGTTACAAACTATGATATCAATTGCTAAGAATTATACATTCGTCACAATGATACTTGGTTTAATACAAAACAAACACAATTGATACAAATGAAATTTAAAGATTACAACATAAGCAGCGAAATTAAACGTGCTTTAGATGATATGGGGATAGATACCCCAACTGATATTCAAGAAAAGGCAATTCCCAAAATTTTTGAATCTGATAAAACACACATTATGGCGCAAGCCAAAACCGGTACCGGAAAAACACTTGCTTTTGCAATACCAATCGCAGAACAGCTAGATCCTACATTAAAAAATATTCAAGCTGTTGTTTTGGTGCCTACCAGAGAACTCTGCAAGCAAGTCTATTATGTTTTTAGAGATATAACTAAATATAGACGATTAAGGTCTGTTGAGGTTTATGGTGGAGTTTCAATTAATAGACAAATAGAAAATATACGTGCAGGAGCTCAAATAGTTATAGCTACTCCTGGAAGGCTTATTGATTTATATAACCGCAAGGCAATTTCCTTTAAGGAAGTACGAATTGTTGTTTTAGATGAAGCAGATAGAATGCTTGACATGGGATTCCTTCCTGATGTGGATTTTATTCTATTCCAAGCTATGAAAAACATCTATCCAAGGTTACTCTTATTTTCAGCTACTATGCTCAAAGAAGTGAAAGACATTGCTCATGATTACAGTTGGGATGAAGATTTGGTGGAAATAGACGTTAGCCATGATGATCTAACAGTAGGTTCATGCAAACAATACTATTATGAAATCGAAAATCCCAGACATAAATACACCAATTTTGTTAAGATACTGCAGAGAGAAAATCCTCGATCTTGTATTGTATTTGTTAATACAAAAAGATGGGGTGCAAACCTAGAAAGAAGATTGAAAGACGATAAAAGAGTTCAGTTGAGGATTGG
>JAGLTB010000246.1 GCA_023270155.1 Candidatus Heimdallarchaeota archaeon
ATTCGAATATTTGAACTTTTCGTATAATTCGAATTATTCGAATTTTCGTATGTATTCCGACATAAAAAGAAATAGATGAAGGTATATTAGATAAAATATACTCCAATTCTAGTGCAATATTCTTCTATTTACCTATGATTCAGATTTTATTTAAATCCACTTCAGATACTGGATATAGAAAAAGGCTTATAGGTGTATGAAACTGACAGAATTTAATGAAGAAGGGTAATGCTGTGGTCAGCAATTCGCGGAGATATATTACTCAGAATCTGTTCATATTGACACGGACTTTCTATAGGTTAATAACAGATTCAGATCCATTGCAAGAAAAACCAAACAAAGCAGTTTTGTGGTCCATACTTATATTCTTACCAATTTTAATGATTCTTGTTCCTATTCTCGATATTTTTCTCATCTTCTTCCTTCCTGGTTTACACATTTTCAAACCCTTATTCCGCGCAGGATGGAAGTATGGTCTCATCTCATCTATTGGTGTGACTCTTGCAGTTGCAATTATCACTCAATATGTTTTCTTTATTTATTCTTATCAATATCAAGCGTTCAACTTGTATCTAGCAGATGAACCCAGAATATATATACAAATGGAATTGGATAATAGTTATATTATTCCATCACCCTCTCAATATTTCTCCATTGATGGGTTTGCAAATGATGCACTGTTTTTCGCTGGAAAGGAAATAGATGATTTAGATCAAAGAATACTTGATACGGAACTTTATTTCAAAAGAGCGACGTTTACGAAAACCTATGATCCAGTGGAAAAAGCAAACACTCTTCCAAACATGCCATTAATAGGAACTGAGGGTGGTCTTCGATCTCATCTCTCTCTTCAAATTTCAAATGGAACTATACCTACTGAAGACTTCGAAGCTTTAGCGCTAGTTACTCGCGAATTCTACAATCACTCCTCTATAGGTGTAGGTAGTACAATACCTCTATATGCACCAATATCTCTCAATAAGGAGGATTCTGTTCGTAATCCTGCAGCTCAGACAGAGCTAAATATAACAGGTATTGTAATTATTGATGAAGTTCGAGATTATACTTTTGGAAATACGGGTTTAGCTATTCCACTAGATATTCTTTTCGAGTTAGAAGGTGGTGCAGCAGTTGTTTCATGGTGGAAAGAAGCTGCGAGTATTTTACATGATATTGCTGTAACTGGGGGAATGGCTACACTTTACGAAGATCTCTTTTATGATGTGAGGTTGATTAATGCATTTAATATCCAGTCAGAAATTAATACTCTAAAGTTGATAATAGAAGAGCTCAAACAATCGTATGCAACATTCGGTATAACCGATCTTAGAGTAAACTCTTATTTGATAAACCTGATGCAGAATTTTAAAGATGAGTATAACCTCTATCAGACATTCATGTTTGCTTTTCTCTCACCCATTATAGTACTAACTATTATCCTTACAGTTTATGCTGCTA
>JAGLTB010000247.1 GCA_023270155.1 Candidatus Heimdallarchaeota archaeon
TTCGCACTTCAAAGATTGAGAAAATTCTGGGAGTATGCTTTGAGTGTAATCAATATATCCGGAAAAGAGAAAATTGATTATTCATTCCTATCCAAGGTATTTATAGCATCAGTAAAAACAAATCTAAGCAAGGCAATTGAAGCAATAGAAAAATTCAGTGCAAGAGAATACATTTTAGATGGCTACTATTCAAACATCAGAGCAATTGATGAATATCACAAATTGGCAGAGCATTTACTGGAAGCAGAGAAGAAAGCTGCACTGCGAGAAGTTATTGAATTAATGGTAGTAACCATGGCTCCCGCCATTCCTCACATTAATGAAGAATTAAATGAAAGAATGGGAAATAAAGATTACATTTCTCTAAAACGGATACCCGATATTGAGATTGATGATAAGGATTTGCTGTCTGCTTTACAAGCAAAGTATATGACTGATCTAATGGATGATATCGATCAAATTGTGAAACTAGTTAAAACTAAGCCGAAGAAGATTCACATATATATTAATGCAGATTGGAAGAATGACCTATACGAACTAGCTAAAACTATCTTCAAAGATGAAGCAGTGCAAATAGGTAAGATAATGGTATCGGCTAAAGAGAGTGACAAATTAAGCAAATACTTGAAAGAAATAGCTAATGAAGCAAAACAAATGTTGAAAGATCCTACAATTTTCAGAATTGAAATGTTGAATGCAAAAAATCAAGAAGATGCAATTCGAGGATACAAAGAATATATCAGTACTAGATTCGAGAATGCAGAAATTCTAATACATCTTTCAGATACTAAAAACATCTATGATCCACAAAACAAATCTCAAAAATCTAGACCTATGAAACCTGCCTTACTACTTGAGTGAAAACGTGACATAAAGTACAAGAAAATTACAGGAATAATTTAAAAATATGCAAAAAATCTTTTTTTCTCATTTTCCCTATTTCTTAAGAATTCAAGTGTTTTACGGCCATATAATATTGCACAATGGATAATTTTTTAAACGCTTTTCACGAGAGTGATTACGGGATATTGGAATCGTATTTATACTAACCAATATTCTTTGACGATATAAACACGGAACGATTAAATACTGCATTGACACAAATAACATGCGGAATATATTATATCGTACGATGACAATGTGTGGCTAATTAAATGATGGTACCAAACTCTAAGATTGATGGACTTACACTCAAAAAAATGATGATCAGTGCTGCTAGTAATCTCGAACAAACAAAAGAGTATCTCAATGAAATTAACGTTTTTCCTATACCAGATGGAGACACAGGTGTTAATCTCTTTTTAACAATGCGAACTGTTGTCGAGCAATTTGATGAAATTAATCCTTCGTCCATTCAAGAAGCAGCGCAATTAATTACTAAAGGGAGCTTTCTTGGAGCTAAAGGAAATTCTGGTGTTATAATTTCGCAGTTCTTTCAAGGATTCAGTGCAGAAATTGAAGATCACCAAGAAGTAGGAATCGAGGAATTCGCAAAAGCTCTTGAAGCAGGTTGTGAATGGTCTTATGAAGCTGTTCTTCATCCAACTGAAGGAACCATCCTTACAGTAATCAAAGATACAGCTGCAAAAGCAAAATCGATTGCCGAAAAAGGTGGCGATTGGAAAGAAATGATTTCAGAAACCTATAAAACAGCTGTTGTATCACTAGAAAACACTCCTAACCTTCTTCCAGTATTAAAGGAAGCTGGAGTAGTTGATGCAGGTGCAATGGGTTTCGTTAATGT
>JAGLTB010000248.1 GCA_023270155.1 Candidatus Heimdallarchaeota archaeon
CTTCCAGTCATTGCTGTATCTTGTCTTATTGGTGCTTTTTCCATTGCTGAGATTATTGCAACAGCGATAGAGACAGATGCAGAATCACCTTCAACTCCTGCATAAGCACCTACAAACTGAATATGGTAATCATAATCAGCTATATCCTTACCTACGTATTTCTTGACGATTGCAGAGACATTCTGAACAGCTTCTCTAGCTACAATTCGCAATTGACCTGTTGCAACAATTTTCCCTTCTCTTCTACTAAAAGCAGGAACAACTTCAGCCTCTATAGGCATGACAATACCAGAACGTTGATTTATAACAGCTAATCCATTCACTCTTCCAGCTAAAACATTTTCAGTTTCGAATATTTTGTAGAGTTTTCTATCATCTGCATAAGAATCACTTATTTGATTTTCAAGTGTTCTTGCAAGAGTTTTTGCTAATCGAACTGTTTCAGCTGTAACTAGTGATTCATTCTTTTCTTTTGCTAAATCACCTGCTGCACGAATTAAACCTCCAAGTTCTCTTAGTCTTAGAGTCAACTGGGTTTTTCTATCAGCTCTTCTTTGTGCTTCATAAATTATCTCCTCTACAGCTGCATGTGAAAAATGAGGTATTCTTCTGTCTTTGACAATCTCTTGAGCACAGAATCTAGCTAGCTTTCTTCTATTTTCAGGAGTATCTGGCATTGTATCTTTCATGTAGACTTCATAACCAGATCCTTGTATTCTTGAACGTAAAGCTGGATGCATATTTCTAGTTGTTTCAATATTCCCGGCTGCGATTAAAACAAATGTGCATGGAACTGGGTCAGTTCTGACCATTGCACCACTGCTGAGTTCTGATTGCCCTGTAATTTGCAATTTTCCTTCTTGCATGGCAGTTAGAAGTTTTTGTTGAGTACGCATTTGAAGAGTTCCAATTTCATCAGAATACAAGACTCCTAAATTTGATTTATGAATCAATCCAGCTTCGACTCTTTCATGTGGAGGGGTTCCTAATCCTCCGCTTTGAAATGGATCATGACGTACATCTCCTAGTAATGCTCCTGCATGGCTTCCTGTTGCATCATTAAATGGTGCTGTATCTTTCTTACTATTATCCACTAATAATTTAGGAATTAACATCTCAGTTCTCCCTCTTGATTGATTGAGCATGAAGAAGATAAAGAAACCTACAAACATCGCCATCAGTAAGGTTTGAGGTTGCACAGCAGGATTACCAGCTGTAGCGATTAAAGCATATCCAATAATTGCTAGAAGTATTGCTAATGAAATTATGAATCTTTTGTTTCCACTTTTTCTTGCAACTTCTGCATCCATTTCGACTTTCCTTGCTCCATGTCCTGCAGGTAAGGTAGCGACTCTAGGTTGATTAGGGTATTTTGGATTTGGGATGCATAAGACATCAACTAATTCTTCTTTTGGAAGAAGTTCAGCCATTGCCATACCAAGCATACTCTTTCCAGTTCCTGGTTCACCGATTAGAAGAACATGACGACGTTGTAGAGCAGCTTTCTTGATTATTTCCACAGAATTATCTTGACCGATAACTTGATCAATCAAACGAGGAGGTACAGAGATTTCACTAGTATCACCAAACTCGATGTCTAACAATGATTCTTGTTTAGATTTTTTCTTTGGAACCTGTTTAACTTCGCCCATGCCTATCACAAATGGATATACTGTATTTTCAATATTTATGTTGTTTCTGCGTTAATAAAGATATGTTTTTAGTCAAATTTTAGATGTTTTGAATAGTGGTTTTTCGATAATTATCATATAAAAAGTTTAAATTCTGTTAGATTTTATACGTATGTGTAGAAATGAAAATTCTTCCAGGTCCAGCTTCAAAAAAATTAAGTGAAAAGATAGCTTCTTTACTTAAATTACCTCTTCTAGAACTTAATTTCAAATATTTCAATGATGGAGAAACATACTTACAGATTATTGGTGATGTTGTAGATGAAGAAATAGCAATAGTTCAGACTACTGCACCACCCCAAGAGAAAAGGTTGATGGAGATTCTTCTCATATCATCTACGCTAAAGGAAATGGGAGCAAGTAAGGTAATTGCAATTGTTCCATACTTATGTTATGCAAGATCTGATAGAAGAAGAAAAGATGGTGAAGTAATTTCACATGATATTACAATGAATCTATTTTACAATTCTGGAATAGATGTTCTAATCACCATCAATGCTCATAATTCTGAAGCATTTCTTGAAGCTGCTCCTAATATGGAAAAATTCGATTTGAATATAATTCCATTTTTAGCAAAGGAAATTAAAAAACATAAAAACAAAGAGTGGTTGATAATAGGTCCTGACTCAGGAAGTATAGAGGATATAGAATTAGCATCAAAAATTCTAAATTTTCCATATTTAACTTTGGAAAAATATCGCAACCCAGATACTCATAAAATTTCAATAAAAGATACAGAAATTGATTGTAAGGATAAGGATGTTCTTCTTATCGATGATATAATCTCTTCTGGTGATACAGCAATAGACGCTGTTAAGTTAATACTAAAAAATAAACCTTCAAACTTAATTTTCTTCTGTATTCACAATTTAGCATCAGAAGAAGTGATCAACGAAATTAAAGAATTAGGTGTAAATGAAATAATTTCATCAAATACCATTGAAAGGATCGATGTTACCACAATAGACATCGCTAATTCAATTACAGATTTACTTGAGGAAAAATATCTATGAATAAATACTTGGCATATGTTCGTGGTCTGTTTTTACCTTTGGGATATGAAGAGTTTTTTGCTTGTATGGAAGCTGAAAATACACAATATCAAGCAGAATTTTCTGAAAATCAAATTATCTTGTTTGAAAGCACTGAAAATCCTTCAAAAGCAGCATCTAGATGTGCGTTTTTGCACTCTTTATTGAAAATTATAGCTATTGGAACTGTAGATGAAACAATCTCTATCACTGAGGATTATAGTTTCGATGAAATTGAGAAAAACAAAACCTTCTGTGTAAGGGCGTATCGAATAGGAAAAAAACAAACTAAGATTTCAAGAATGGATATTGAAAGAGATTTAGGTAGCTATATTTACAATAGATCAGCAAACAAAGACTTGAATGTAAATCTCTCCAATCCCGACTACCAATTTTGTGTGATTCTTCAAGATAAACAATTCTATCTGGGATTAGAGCTATGGAGCGTAAATAGAGAAACCTATCGTAAGAGAGAACCAAACCAACGTCCATCATTTAGACCGGGTTCAATGAAAACTGATTTCGCTAGAGCTTTGGTGAACCTGTCAAGAGTAAGGGAAGGGGACATCTTCTTAGATCCCTTTTGTGGTAGTGGAGGATTCTTAATTGAGTCATCAATTCTAGGTGCTTATTCTCTGGGATCTGATGTTTCAGCAGAAGCAGTTTTGGGAGCTGTAAAAAATCTTAAGAAATTCTCTGAAGGAGATTTTGCTATAATAAGAAATGATTCAAGAAAAACGTCAATTAAGAAAGCTGATGCAATAGCAACAGATCCACCCTACTCTATTCAATCCTCAACTCATGGAGAGCAAGTAAAAGACCTGCTTTATGATTTTCTACTTGAATCAAAAACAATATTAGAACCAGGAAGATACTTAGTATTTAGTTCTCCTAAGAAAATAGAACCTGAAAAAATTGTGAAAAAAGTAGGCTATGAGATCGTTTCTATGATTGATGCGAGGATTCATAAATCCTTAACAAGAAGAATTATGGTTGCTAAGTGATACAATGTCAGATAAAATGAATATAACATTCTTAGGTACTTCGTCTGCACCACCTCAAGAAAGTAGAAGTCAAAGCTCTCTATCCATAAAATACAGAGGTCATAATCTTTTATTTGATGTTGGTGAAGGAACTCAATTTCAGATGGTTAAGAATAGAATTAAAATGAAGAACCTAACCATATTACTCACACATCTCCATTCAGATCATACTTTAGGATTGATAGGATTACTTACAACAAGAGATTTCTACAGTATTTCTTCTCCAGTTACTATTATCGGACCTCCTTGGACCAAATCTTTTGTATTCTTGCAGCTGTTAGCTTATAGATTAAGACCAGATTATGACATAAAAATTATAGAAACTGAAGGAGGAATAGTAACATCAAATGATGATTTCTATATAGAATCCTTTAGAGTATCTCATTCAGAAAATAGTTTTGGTTATAAGCTT
>JAGLTB010000249.1 GCA_023270155.1 Candidatus Heimdallarchaeota archaeon
AACGATAGCTTATACTTACAATGAACCATTGATAAATTTCGAATGGATAAGAGAGACAGGAACATTAGCTCACCAGAATGGATTTGGAAACATACTAGTGTCCAATGGTTTAATTAATAGTAAACCCTTAGAAGAACTTCTATCAATTATAGATGCTGCAAACATTGACATTAAATCATTTAGAGAAGAATTTTACAGGGATATTGCACACTTCCCAGGTTTAGAACAAATAAAGAAGAATGTTTTAGTTTTATATGAAAATGGAGTTCATATTGAACTTACTATGCTCTTAATCCCTGATCATAATGATGACGATGATGAGATTAGACAATTCTCAAATTGGGTAATTGAGGAAATGAGTGATAAGGTTCCAATACATTTCAGCAGATTTTATCCACATTATAAAATGCAACATGTTCCTCCAACACCAGTTGAAACTGTTCTCAATGCGAAAAAAATAGCAGAGGAAGTTGGGGTAAAATATGTATTTACGGGTAACCTACCTTATTCAGAGATAAACACTACTTATTGTCAGAATTGCAATGCAGTTCTAGTAGAGAGAGTTTACTATAATGTAAAAATCAAACAGCTGGGAAAAGATGGTAAGTGTAGAGAATGCAACACAGATTCCGACTTCAGAATATAGAATTACTTTCCTCTCTTACATGTTATTGTTTTACAATTAAATTTATATTATCTAAATTTGAGAACAGAGCAATATGCTAGATAAACTGGATCAGGTGCTAGGTAAAATCTCTTTAGCACCAAAAGATTTCTTAGATATACGACATTCTTATTCAATGGGAGAATCTTTCACTGTCAGAAACGGGAGATTTGACAGTGTTAGTAATCAAACTATGGGAGGAATCGCAATAAGAGCATTGATTGACAATGCTTGGGGTTTTACAACAATTGTAGATACTGATATAGAATCAATTGTTAAAGCAGCTAAAAAAGCAATAAGGATTGCTAAATCAGGTTCAAAATACACTCAACAAGAAAGGAGCATCAGCGACAAATGGATCTATGAAGGAAAGGAGATTACACGAATCGAAATAGATCCTAGAGAAATAGACAAAGAAGTAAAGTTCGAAAAGATTGTAGAAACTGAGAAAGCAGCAAGACATTTTTCAGATGCTATAGCAGAATCAACATCATATTACCAAGAATCGCATAGAGAAGAGGTTATTGTTAACAACAAGGGAACGAAAGTGGAAACCGATAATCATGTGATCAGGATAGGGAAAAATATTATTGGGAGAGAAGGAGTCAAAATGCAAAATGTGACAGGTTCTCAGGGAGGAACAGGAGGATGGGAGCTGATAGAGGGATGGAATCCTGAAAAAGAAGGATTAAAAGCTGCTGAAGAAGTTGAAAAACTCTTAAGCGCAAGAAGTCCACCATCAGGTAAAATGAAGGTTATAATGGATCCATCACTCACAGGTGTATTCATTCACGAAGCATTTGGTCATGCAACAGAAGCAGATTCCATAATAGCTAAACGGTCAATTCTTGAAGGTAGAATTGGTGAAAAAGTTGGAGTTGAGCAAATCAATGTCTATGATGATCCTACAATACCAACTCTTAGAGGTACTTTTCAGTTTGATTCTGAAGGAACCAAAGCTCAAAAACGAACTCTTGTAAAAGAAGGTGTTGTAAATGAATATCTTCATACACTTGAAACTGCAGAAGCTATGGATTTAGAACCAAACGGTGCGGGGAGAGCTATGAATTTTAATTATACTCCTTTATCAAGAATGAGTAATACATATGTTGGTCCAGGTGACATGTCTTTAGAAGAAATAGCAGAAATAACCAAGGATGGAGTATATTTATGTAAATCTTACAGCGGATATGTTTTCACTGACAAAGGTCAATTTTCCTTTAATTGCCAATCAGGTTACTTTGTTGAAAATGGAGAGATTTCAGATTTGATGGGTAATGTTGGCATGACTGGTTTAATCTTAGAAGTTTTAAATAATGTATATGCAATTGGCAACAAATGGGAGCCAGCTTTTAAAGGAAATTGTGGAAAGGGGGGACAATGGGTTCCTATAGCTGGAGGAGGCCCGAATCTAGCAGTAACTGATGTTGTAGTAGGAGGGAATAGTTAATGAATTCAGATTTTGATCTTCATGATTTAGCGGAAAAAGTAATTAGAATTGGTCTCAGTAAAGGAGCAGATCAAATAGAAGCTTATGCCCTTTATGGTACAGTTAGAGGAGTCCAAATTGAGAGAGGTTCAATCAGACGTTTTACTGATACAAGTAATTCAGGAATAGGTATCAGGATTCTTAAAAATAAAGCTACAGGAATGGCTTCAACAACTATTTTCTCTC
>JAGLTB010000250.1 GCA_023270155.1 Candidatus Heimdallarchaeota archaeon
TCTGCTAAATCAACCCAATCGTTGATGTCACCTTTGTTTATCCCCTTTTCCTTTGCTAATTTTATCAAATAAGGAGAACCTGTTTCTTCTCCTATTGCTATATTCACACATTCTGTAAGAAAATCTATCTGATCGATTTTGTTCACTACAGAACTTTTCGTGGTGGATGTAGACGCCATGTTTATATTCACCTATCCATGAATCGGGTAAATGCTTTATAAACTAGGTAAAAAAATTCGACAAAAATCTAATATCTATTTTCTCTTACTCATACTCAATTTAATTGCCGTAAATAGTAGGGGAAGGGATAGATTTGGTAGAAAGAAACTTAGTTTAGGTTGCGAACCTGTCATAATTTTTGCCCATCTTACTAAGTATTTTGGACCTTTCTTTTGGCATAGATAAGCAAAAGCATCTAAGAAGATTGGTCTGTTTGCTAATACTTTCACCATTCTAGTTGACCACTTGAAATCTCTTCCAAAAGATTTCATCCAAAGATTTTGATATCTCTTGAGTGCTTTTTCATTTAGATTTCCTTGCTCAAAAGCTTCTATCAAAACATTAGCAGCAATTTCTCCTGCATCCATAGCATATTGGATTCCTTCTCCTGTTAATGGATCGATATGTCCAGCTGCATCTCCAACAACAAGAAAATGATCGGAGTAGCTTTTCTTTACTCCTCCTAATCTTAAAGGAGCTGATTTAATTTTCTCAATTTTAGCTTTAGGTCCCATCGCTCTCACAACATATGGGTCTCCTTGGAGAAGATTTATGTGCATATTTTGCAGGTCAGTGGTTTTAGCAAATCCTCCCGGGATGATATAGCAACAGAAAACTAAATCATCATCAGCTTCTTTGAAAATAGCTGCATAACCAGGAACAAGAAAATGATTGTAGATACATACTCCATCTTCTTCAAAAGCATGAGTACCTGCTTCAACATATACACTACTACAAACAGCATCTGGGGGAGAATCAATAACACCGACTGATCTTGCTATTTTGGAAACAGCTCCATCCGCTGCAACAAGTACCTTTGCTTTGATATCATCCCTTTCCTTTTCAAAAGCTTTAATTGACCATTCTTTCCTTTTTTCTGAAAATTTTACTGTTTTAACGTTATATTCTTCGATGAGTTCAGCTCCTTCTCTTACAGCAGCTCGAGCTATTTTTTCATCAAGAATCTCTCTCTTGATAGATATCATCAAATGGCTACCGATTTCTTGAGCTGAATTACCAATATATTCTATCCTCCTGGGACTTACTAATCCTCCAACAGCTGCCCATCTGCCTTTCTTCTCTTCTAGAATTTCTTGAAGCACTCCCATCCTTTCAAGATGCATTTGAGCTCGTTGAGAAACAGCATCTCCACAAATTTTCCTTCTAGGAAATTTCTCCTTTTCTAGCAAAACTACTTTCTTACCTTGCTTAGCTAGATAATATGCGGTGGAAGAACCTCCCGGACCTGCACCAACAATACAAACATCATAGATTGTTGATTTCTCTTTTTTCTGTTTATCAGTAAGCATTGAAGCTTATTTTATTCAAAGAAGAATATAAATCTTAACTCTAGTTTGGAATTTTTGAAAAAGCATAAGAGATTAATATGGATATGAGTTTTTTAACGCGATTACTATGGATGCTCATACTCTTTCTATAGATGAAATCTATGATAAACTCGATTCAAGATTTAGAGGTATTAGTTCAGAAGAAGCTGAGAAAAGGTTAGAATTATATGGTAAAAACGAAATCCCTTCGAAAGGAGCAATTTCTCCTTGGAAAATATTACTAAATCAATTCAAAGACTTACTTGTACTAATTCTGGTTGCTGCTGGTATTATCACAGCAATAATCGGTATCATTGAACAAGATAGGGGATCTATAGTAGAAATAGTAGCAATTTTTATTGTTGTTGCTCTTAACGCTCTTTTAGGATTTTATCAAGAGTATTCTGCTGAAAAAGCTATAACGGCTTTGAGAAGCTTAGCAGTAAGTGAAGTAATCGCTGTTAGGGATAACCACAAAACAATGATCAAAGCTGAGTTTCTTGTTCCTGGAGATATCGTAGTAATCGAATCGGGAGATACAGTAGCTGCAGATCTTCGTATAATAGAAGGATATGAAGTTAGAACTCTAGAAAGCATACTCACAGGAGAATCGGTTCCTGTTAGAAAAGACAATGAAGTATTAGCTGATTCCTCCGCTTTAGCCGACA
>JAGLTB010000251.1 GCA_023270155.1 Candidatus Heimdallarchaeota archaeon
AGCTTTTTAATTGTTTTTTTCATATTAGAAATCCTAAAACGCAAGAGAAAAAGATAACTTTTCTCGCTTAAAAACTTGAAATTCAATTCATGATCTTTCTCTCTGAATAGGAAAAGTGATTTTAATTAATATCTATTCTTCAAGGAGGTTGATTTTTCTTTCTTTTTCTACCAATATGCTGCAATAATACTATACAGGTAATAACTATGAAAGTAATAGAAATATCATTTTTAGCTAAACCTATTCCTCCTGTATATTCTATTCTTTCATTTCTTTCGTAATCTTCTCCTTTGAATTGCAGTAAAGCTTCTCGAACAATTCCTGTTTCTTCATCAACGATTATTTCATGGAAAGTAGTTGAATTAGTCGTAATTATTACATTTCCTCTTTCTTGTTCTATATATAGACCAGGAAAATGACCATATAGAGTTACATAATATTCAAACAATGTGTAACTTACATTTTCTGACACATATAAATTGGCATAAAGTAATTTGTTTAGCACTATTACTATATAGTCTGGATGAACAAAAAGGCCATTGTATGTCAAATTAAAATATTCGGGAAAGTCGGTTAAACCTATGGGAATATCAGGTACATCCTGCACAATTAATAGCTCAAAATAACCTGGTTCATCCTCAAAGGGATCAGGATTATAACCATATTTAGTCATTTCCCAAGTTAAAACGGTACCTTCTGTGAACTTACTTGAATAATAAAAACCATCTGTTTGTGCTTGTACAAAAGAAAAACTTCCAGCTAAGGAAAGTATTAATGAACACAAAACAATTTTCTTGAATTTTCTTTTCACAGATTACATTTCTTTTCATTTTTTTAAGATTTTCCCTCTTCAGACGCAAAGATGGTTGATTTTTCTTTCTTTTTTTTAAATAACTTATTATTTCTTTATAGCTTTTTTATTAGTTCTTTTATTATTCTCGCAAATTCAATTACTCTTGGTTTAATTCGCATAAAATTATAATCTGGAACCTCTATGAATTTACTATTCTTGATCAGTTTTCTTACTTTTTCTGTTTCTTCTACCCTATGATACTTATCTTCAGTTGTCGAAAAAATATAAGCAGGGCAGTTAATATTTTTATAATCCTCTGATGCTTTCCATTTTCTTATTGATGAACATTTTTTCCATCTTTTTACATCGATTTTGTCTACACGTTCAAAGTAAACTTTCTTTTGAAAGCCTTCTATAACCTTGTTTCGAATAAATCTTCTAGCAATAAATTTTCCTACTTCTTCTAAAAGAAAACTTGGTAATATTAATGCTAATCTAAAAACTATTTCAGGATATTTTAGCTCAATTGAAGGTCCTATTAGAAAACATCCTTTAGGCTTTATCCAACCTTGCCCTATGCAATGAGCTACATAAAACGCTCCCAAACTAGAACCTATGAAAATAATATCTTTATCTTTAATTTTAAGATGGTTTATTGCTTCGACAATATCTAGAGATATTCGTTGAACAGTACAGTTCTTATTTTTTTCTAAGTTGATAGTAGGTTTTTCTCTTGAATCCACAATTACTAGATTATATTCTTTGTATAATTCATCCCAAAGATCTGACCAAGAATAAACACCAGGTCCTACTCCTTGAATAAAGATAATTGTTGTTTTGTCCTCATTTTCATGTTTGTTTGAATAGAAACAATACACTCTTTGTTCATCTGACATAATAATTTGTTCTTTTGTTGATTGTTTAATGAAAGTCATTTCTTGGGGAAATTCCTTGTCTAGATTTGCGGAATTCATTTTAATTATCTTCTTATTTATTTTTTATTGAATTTAAAATATTTCCTAGAAAGCTAGCTATTCGACTCCTATTTCTAGGACTTTCAGACTAGCAGTAGAATAAAAGATTTAATGATGTCTTTTTTAAAGTGCATATAATTGCTGGAAAGTAGATAGTTGATGGAGAAAATAAATCAAGGAATTATTACTTATCATTGTAATTTGTGTTTTAAGAAAAGAATGGCAATTATTCCACAGTCGTTGAATCTTAAAGTTGATGAAAGAGGTTTAATTGAACTTGTTGATACTCACCAGTGTATAGAAACTGAAATTAAATCTAACATTCTCTTTGTGGATTCCCATTATTCTGTTCGTTCTCAAGTTACTGTTTCTTATGAAGAAGACTCAGAGACTAAAAAAGCTGAAACTTCTCCATTCGATATACCTTTACCAGCTAAAACCGAATTTCCTCAACAAAAAATTTTCATTGATAACAGTTTTGAAATAGCGAATATTCAAGAATTAACTGTTAAAGATAAATTAAGACAACTCGTATTCACAACTGATTTGGAGCAAAAAACTGATGAGAAATTGATAGCAGTTTCTCCTTTGAATTTTATCGAGATTAGTGTAAATCGACCTGATGGAATTGATGAAAAAAATGCTATTTGGTGGCTTGAAAATATAGCAAATATCCTAGAAGAAGTGGTGTATGCTGATGAGAAAATTTTCACCTTTCTTTTTTCATTTATTGATAGCAAGATCTCAAGAAAGTTCGTAGAAGATGAGTTAGTAGAAATTGATTATTTATGTAATTCTCATCTTACTATACCTATGTCAACAGAAAGATCCATTGAAATGTTTAAACAAAGAGAAAACGATATATTAGGAAATCTACCTAAAATTTATGCGTATTATTATCTGCAGATATTAGATGAATGTTTGAACAATGAAAAGAAGACTCTATACGATTTGATTGTTGCACATAAAAGCAGAATAAATATTTCAAATTTCTTGCATACTTTTCACACACTAACCCGTAATTCATTAGCTAAGCTTGA
>JAGLTB010000252.1 GCA_023270155.1 Candidatus Heimdallarchaeota archaeon
TTATCTTTCAGCAATAGATTTCAATATAAAAACCGAAATAAGCTTTAGACAATGACAAAAATCTCTAGAAAACAACTCTATTTTTCTCGAACTCCCAGAATTCTGTTATCCTCAAACATATCGTATATATATAAAAAAAGGGATAGATATGATAAGAACATTTGAACGGGGGTTCAAAATGAAGGTTTATAGAACACTAACAATAGTAGTTATTACAATTTTTGGGTTAAGTATCCTAAGTACAGGTGCTATTAACATAGTAGCACAAAATCCAGCTACCAATCTATCTTTGGTTGCTGAATACAATCCAGGTATCTCAATCGATGGTATTTATGATGACTGGAATATAGCTAATGAAGGATACTTTGATATCTTTGAATATGTTGATACAACTTCAGCATATAATATATTGACTGTAACAATAAATTTCGCTTACAATGATACTCATCTTTTCTGGTATCTCCACATACCAGTTGATTTTGGTCATGTTAAAGCAGCAGATTTACATTTCTTTGGAAAACCAGGTCAGAACGACGGAGTACACATGTATGCATATTATAACACTTTTATGGATTTAGCTTTTTCTGATGAAAATGAAGATCCTGCACCACCGATGGACGATGAATCTTATGGTGGTACTAATGATGCTTTTTGTTCCTTGATCTATACTAGTAATAATGGTTCGTTCTTTGAAGGAGCTAAACTAATGAGATCAGGAGATATAGCTGGAAAGGACATATTCTTAGATTATGGACAAGCAATAGCAGTGGAAATTGCTGCATGGATAAATATCTTTCCTGAAAATGAAGGACCCAACTTTGGAACTATGATTCCCGAAGAATTCCGCTATATTCGTTTAGATATCGGAGATAATTTGGGAGATCCACTAGACTTGTTTGGTGGACCAATGTATCCAGAAACTACAGAAGGGTCTGAATTTCAAGCACCTTATGTTGTAGATACTATTAGCATCGATGGTGTAGCTGATGAAACAGCTTGGGACGATGCTATGGAATATCAACTCACACTATCATATCTTAATTGGAGTACAGGACTAATAGATACAAGTCTAGTTTGGGATGTCAGAATCTTAGTTTGCCATGATGGAACCAACATGTACTTTTATTTCGAATTATACGACGAACTTGAGACACCTGGTGATTGGGTAGGTCTCGTAATTGGTAAAAGTGTTGATATGCTAAACTATACCGATGGAACTGATTTCGTCATGCTGGGAAGCCTTCCTTATCTTGATGCTTATCTTCCTAAAGGTCTTGGTGGCCCAACAGCTGATGAAACAGTTGGTGGCGTTAATGACGGTCAAGCTAATGTTACCTATACTGGTACTCACAGAAATATCGAATTTACAAAGCCTTTGATGTCAGGTGATACAGTTGGACGAGATTGGACTTTCAATGCAGGAGACTACATGTATATAACAGTAGTTTTAGCTCAAAACTCTGAAGAAGGACCTAATTATTTCGATTTGAAGGATATCGATGGAAAACCTCATTTCGTAATTCATCCTGTTAAATTGTTGAACGAAGGCGAAGAACCAACAGATGAAAATGATGATAATACTTTCACCATAGGTTTCAGTGCTACAGATTTACTGATAATTACAGCATCAATAACACCAATAATTGCAATAATCTATCTACGAAGAAAGAAATAACCTTAATCTTTTTCTTTTTTTATTTTTTAAAATAAATCAGCGTCTTTTAAGCTACATATCCATAGCGGTTTTCTTTCAATAAATAAGAAGAAGTTTTCAGAAAAAGTTTCATCTATTTCATACATTTCTCTAAGTTTTTCATCTAAGCTTAAAACAGACATTTTTTCTTTTATTTCAATTTTAAGAAAAGAATCTACATTCAGAACAAATGTATTCTTCTTTACAAGATTTTGAAGGAAATCATTTATTATTTGACCCTTTTTAGTAAAGTGAATAACCCACTTGTCATCATCAATGAAAGGTCCTGCTACTACATCTGCATGTTTTGAGTATCGTCTTAGAAATTGCAATGATTCTCGTGATGTAACTTCAGGTCCTTCTCTACGCAGGGATATTTGCGGATTAGCAGCCATTAAACTTACAAAGACTCCGAAGTGTTCATCAGAAACAAAAGGCTTTATCCTTTCAAGTAAATAATTGTTATTCCTTAATTCAGTTTCAAATGATGATCTTATGCTTAGAGCTTTTTGCCAACATACTTCAGACTCTTTAAAATCTCTGTCTATTACCAAAACAACTATTTCTCTTCCTGAATTAACTATTTTTCGCACTAAATCATCAAAAGAAGGAGCTTCGCATAATTGATCCTCGAAAAAGCTGATTAAAGGATTGTAGAAGTAAATATTTGCAGCTGCAATTATTGAATTATATTGGTCTACTGAAACACTGGCTGCAACATTATCTTTTGGATTCAGTGGATCTAGCACGTATAATGGATAATACCCCACTAGAAGTTCGCTTGTAAGAAAATCAACATCCTCAGTTTTTTCTTGGTTCTTCTTAAGATCAATAATGGTTCTTGGTTTCCAGTTTCTTATTGCTTCAATTGCTTTTCTAAAAGTACCATAGAATAATACTAGTAATTCACAAAGGTATCCGTTGAATCCGATAGCGCCTATTTCACTCCTGTAGACACCTATTGCTTTTACGAATTTCTTGAATAAGAGCACTTCTTGTCTTTTTTCTTCTTTCATATGGGTCAGGATGTATTGTGTGTGCATTGGAATTAAATCGAAAATGGAAATTGTTTCTTCCCCAGGTGATACTTCAAACCCGACAAACAAGTTAATGAGTTCGTCATCAACAATCATCCGTAAATATGGCATTTTACCAGTATGTTTTTCAACACTAATCAGTTGCTTCTTAACTCTATCTTTTTTCAATCTTTGAACTAAAGCATCTAAAATTTGATGGACTTTTGCTTTTTCTGATCTTGATAAAATTAGAAGTAAATCAAAGGTCTCATCTTCACTTAGATAGGTCTTGCGAATGAATGATCCTTGAGTTTCTACCCTTCCAATATAGCCAAGAGAATTCAAATCCATCTGGATTTTTTCACTTAATATTGACAAAAGCTCTCTTTGTTGTTCATGTTGTTCCCATTGAACTTGAATTACTTCTAGAACCTTCTTTTCAA
The DNA here is from genome assembly GCA_023270155.1 of Candidatus Heimdallarchaeota archaeon. Classification (GTDB taxonomy): domain Archaea; phylum Asgardarchaeota; class Heimdallarchaeia; order Heimdallarchaeales; family Heimdallarchaeaceae; genus UBA460. Next base: position 3,153 of record JAGLTB010000252.1, read on the forward strand.
TTTCATCATGATTAAGAGTCTCTTTCTTTTTAGCTATGTCTGGAGTATTAGATTCACTCATTTTATCACCTTTCTTATTCTACTTTTTTGCGTGAGTTTCATGCAATTTTGTATATTGAGGTCCTTCTGGTTTTAATATAGATTGTTTTAAGTTTACTGTGTCAATTTCTTGAATTCCGCAAGATACTTCAGATTGTTGTTTAATAACTCTAATTAATTCTTTTCTATTCTTAGCAGATTTCACTCTTGCTATTGTTAAATGTGGCTTAAAGGAGCGACTATCAACTCTAAAACCGTTTGTCCGAAGTTTTTCTCTGAGAGTTTTCTGAATTTCCTTGAGAGGTTCAATATCCCCGTCTAATTCGCAGTAGACTACTCTGATATGATTCTCATTAGGCAGAACATTTGGATTTTTAATATTCAGTTTTATTAGATCGAATTCCAGCTCTTCAAGAATTTCTTTAACTACTGCAACTTGATCCTCAGTAATGTCTCCAAGAAATTCTAATGTAATATGCAAAATACTAGGATTAACTAATCTCAAATGTGCTCCAGAAGAACTGATTGTATCCTGCAAATCCTTTATTCTCTCCTGAATGAGTTTATCTGTGAAGTCTACAGAGATGAAAGCACGAACCATTATTTATTGGATTTTTTAACATTTTATAAATTTTTATTCATTTCAGAAAATTAATCAATTAACAAAACTTTTAACTACAATCTTCTTTTCCTCATTGAGCTTGATGACAAAACGAATTACTAGAGTTATTGGAGTGACAGGTATGCCTGGTTCAGGGAAAAGCTTATTTGCCCAATATGCAACCCAAAGAGGTTATGAAACTGTCATTATGGGAGATGTAATTCGTGCGAAAGTTATTGAAGAAGGATTTGAACCTACTCCAGATAACACCCAAAGAGTAATGGTGCAACTCAGAGAAAAAATGGGAGAAGATGCAGTAGCACATCTTACTTGTAAAGCAATTGACAGTTTAATAGAAGAGGGAAGTCATAGAATAATAATTGACGGAATCAGAAGTCAAGTTGAAGTTGATTATTTTAAGAATCATCTTAATGACGAATTTGTTATTGTAGCAATACACGTGGATCCCACTTTGAGATATGAAAGATTGAGATTAAGAGGGAGAAAAGATGCTCCACTAACAGAGGAAGATTTTAAGAAAAGAGATAAATCTGAATTGAAACTAGGATTAGGAGAAACTATTGCTTTCTCAAATTATGTTATACTTAATAATAGAACTCTAAATGAATTTAGGGACTCTTCAGTGGATCTTTTGAATGAGTTAGAAAAAGGTGAAGAGTAATGTGTGCTTCATTAGCAATTTCAGTTCCATTTTTTTCAACAGAGAATAGAGGAAAAATCGAAACTTGTATTTACAATCTTCTCGGTGTCATTCCTGAATTAGAA
>JAGLTB010000253.1 GCA_023270155.1 Candidatus Heimdallarchaeota archaeon
ACTCCGTTTGCTCATAATTGGGTTGACCAAATGAACTGGCTTGTACCTGAAACATTACCAATTGATAGCATAGACTATTTTTCTGGAAAATGGCCAGATCAATATGTTCAAACGCTCAATGCTTCTCCGAGAACATTTATTCTTGTTTGGTTAGCGGGTGATCAATTACCATTGTTTCCATGTATTGGTGCATCTTTTTTTGGTTCAATAATAGGTATGACTCTATCAAAAGATAAACCTTCAAAGAGAATACTTCTATGGGGTTCAATAGTTGGTTTAGTCATGGTTATCTGTGGCATTGTCCTAATTGTGCTTGGATTTCCATTTTTACCTACAGGACGTCCTTCTATTGCAAGTTTCTTATTACAAATTGGGGTTCAATTGCTAGTCGTCATACTTTTTCTTAGGCTTGTTGAATTTAGAGGAAAAGCTGCAAAATTCGCTAAAAATCCTGTCGTAAAATATTTTAGATTATGGTCAATGATTTCACTATCTGTCTTCTGTCTGCAAATCTATGAAATGTTTGGAAGATGGTTACTAACGATAATTGTAAGTCCTTTTAGATCGATAAATTTTCTTCAACATGGAACTTTCGGAAATCTTACCGTTCATTGGCCTATGATAGCTGCTTTGTTTGTAATATTTTGTTTTGACATTCTCTTCCGATTATGGTCTAGAATCAACTTTGTCGGTTCATTTGAATGGTTTGTTATTCGTTTCCAAAGCATCGCAACTAAAGACATTTCTCCGAGATTGGATGTTGATTTGATGATGAATAGAATAGAATGGATAAATTTTAATGAAAACGAGGAAAAAGAGTAGCGATTAATCAGTTTCAATTTGAAAAAAGAACAAAATATCCCGACAAAAACGTCTTCTATAACAAGTAAAATTCTTTCAACTTGTTTTTCTGTTTTTGCCTCTTTCGTATATATATTTAATAATGAAATTGCTTTCTTTAGTTTAGGAGTGTTTCAGATTGGAAGAAGATGAAATCAAATCGAAACTAAAGGAAAAACTACAAGATAAACTTGATGATCAAATTGCTGATTTAGCTAAAGATACCGCTCTGAAATTTAAAAAAGAAGAAAATGATACAAAAATTGATGAAGGAATTGAAGTAAAAATGGAAGAAGAAATTGAAGAAGTCGTTGAAGAAGAGGTTGAGGAAGAAACTGAAGATGAAGAAATCATTGAAGATGTAGTTGAAGAAGAGGCCGAGGAAGAAGAGGTTGAGGAAGAAGAGGATGAAGAAGAAATCATTGAAGATGTAGTTGAAGATTATATCGAAGAGGTTGTTGAAGAAGCTGTTGAAGAAGTTTTAGACGAACCAGTTTCTGAAGAAGTCATTGATGAAGTCGTAGACGAAGTCGTAGAAGATGTCGAAATCGATGAAGACGAAGACGAAGACGAAGATGAGGA
>JAGLTB010000254.1 GCA_023270155.1 Candidatus Heimdallarchaeota archaeon
TTACTCTATCCCCATCTTGGTTTTATTCTATTTCCTGATTTACTCTCTATGGTTTTCGTATTTATCATTAGTCCATTAATATCTATAATAAGTGTGGAGTTGATGATAATGATTTCAACAAGAGTAACTAGTGTAAGAGATGCTTATCAAATAGGGTCACTAGTTGTCTTACCTTTGATAGGGCTAATAGTTTTCGAGATGCTTGGATTGTTATTAAACTCTGTGGCAACTTTACTTGGAAGCATTGCAGTCTTGATAATAATAATTGTTGGTTTATTCAAAATAGCTGCAAGTATATTTGATAGGGAAAGAGCAATTGTAAAGATGGTTTAAAAAAAGAAAAGGAGATTTATCTCCTAGTAATTTTTCTTCTCAATGCAATTGATATTGATACTGAAAGTAGAACAAAAGTCAATGCAAGTAGAGTCGAAGAAATTGCAAATTCGTCAATATATGGTACTCCTAGTTCATTAAGGGGATAGGGATCTTCTGAGTTTGCAGTACCGTCAATTGGATAACTCCCAATAGGAGAATAGTCATCCCAATAATTTCCTTCGTTCAAAGATGTGTCGTACCAAACATTACTCATTCCTCCATCGTATGCTTGAGAACCACCACCAAGGTTGTTATGAATAAACTTATTGTGATGAATCATATTACCAGAGGATGAAAGGAAAAACTCCATTCCGTAATTTGTTGTATACTCTATCAAATTATAGGAATATTCACATTGAGTGGAATCAAACATAGTTAAACCTGCCCACTGATTAAAGGAAATTGTATTTTCACTAACTACCGCCAAATAAGCTGAATATATAACAATACCATAAGAATTGCTACTACAAGTATTGTTTATAATAGTAGTAGATTGAACACCCCCAGTTTCTATTCCTGTATAATCATTGTTTATGCAAGTGTTATTTTCTATAGTATAGTAGAAACCGAGATCTACATATATACCAGATTCAAAGTTCTCCGAACAGGTATTATTAATTAACTTCGTATGATCTGATAATAAAACTCTAATTCCATATCCAAGTAACACTGAAGCATCAATATATCCGTTTTGTAGACAAATATTATGTCTTACTGTTGAATCTGGAGAATATTCGAGTGTTATTCCTTCCTCATTACCAGAGTAGCAGTAATTATAAGTTACAGAAACATTTTCAGAATTCTTTATAGAGATGCTTTTGTTATAACTATCTATACAGTCATTGCCATCGATGAGGGAATCATCACATTCGTTAATGCTAATACTATTATTGTTGAAGCTACATGTATTATTCCATATCCATGCACTATTCGAATAGTTAACAAATATACCATTTGGTGTATTCTCGATAAAAGTGTCATAAATCTTACAAGCATAACTAGGAACGTTAGATACTAAAATACCAAACTGAAGTGCATCAATTGAACAATATTGTATGATAAAGTACATCGTGACATCTTTAATCAAAATACCACTAGTGTTCGTTGTAGAGATAATTTCAAGATACTCAATTCTATATGGAGTGCTTGGTGCACCTGTTCCTTCAAATCCATACGTTATAAAATCATCATCAGAATCTATGTATATTGGATCATGAGGACTAGGGGGAGTAGCAGGTGTTCTCAAAGGATAAATATCAGATGTTCCAGCTGTTCCACCAATTGAATAAGCATCAATTCCATTCCAATCCCACCACCAATTGCCTTCTTGTAAAGTAGCATTATACCATAGAGTTCCATAGGTATCATCAGCTGCTTGAGAAGGTCCATATTGCTGAGCAAGATTGTTGTTTATGAACGTGTTATGGTAAATTGTAGAATTATCAGAATTGTCATATAATCTAATTCCATAATTGTAATTGTTCTCAAGAGTGTTATTATAGATATAGCAATCAGATGAATTTCCTTGTATACTTATACCGTTTCTATCATTCAAAGTACAAAAGTTATTTATGATCTTAGCTCCTGCTGACCAATATAATTCAATACCAGAACCGCCATTTCTTTCACATCTATTTTCAGCAACAGT
>JAGLTB010000255.1 GCA_023270155.1 Candidatus Heimdallarchaeota archaeon
GAATTATTCAAAAGGTTCATAGAACGTATTGCGTCTTATAGAAAGAATATTCTGTTAATTGCTTTATTCATAGTTTTTCAAGCAATAGCAGCTATTACTGCTCCTCTTCTAGTTGGTTTTGTTGCTGATGAACTAATTCTATCTGATCCTCGTTATGTGTTGACTATAATAGCATCTGTTGGATTTCTGTTGCTATATCTACTTAATTGGGGGGCATTCTCTATGCAGCAAGTTCAATCTGGAAAATATGTTCCATATTTCTTAGAGGATTTGCGTCTTGAACTATTTACTAAATTGCAAGAACAAGACATGACCTTCTTCGACGAACATATGAGCGGGAAACTAAACAGTATTGTCGTAAATGATACTTTAGATTTCAGTAACACAGCTGTACTCATTAGCAATACAGTTGGCAGTCTTGTAATTGGACTCGGTACTCTTGGTATACTTTTTTACTTCAATTATATACTTGCTTTAATTACTCTTGCTGCAATCCCTGTTCTGTTCTTGTTGATGCTTGCTCTCCGTAATCTTGCTAAACGAGTGAGTAAATCTTACAGAGAAGCTATTGGTGGCGTAAATTCAGCTATGGTTGAAGCTATTGAAGGGATTCAAATATCCAAAAGCTTTGGTCAAGAGATTAGTATCGCTCATCAATTTGAAGAAATTAATGAGAACTATTTCCGTGCATGGATGCGATTGACTGCAACAACTCATTTCTGGAGACCGTTGCTTAATACAGTAACTTCTGTTATTATCTGTTTTGTTCTGTACTTTGGAATTAGTATGAATTTACCAGTCGGAACAATGGTAATTTTCATCTTATATCTTGAAAATTTCTTCAGACCTGTTATGCAATTAGCTACTTTCTTCCCTGAATTAAGTGCAGGAATGGCTGCTTTTGAGCGTGTATTGAGTATAATTGATAGTGAACCATCTGTTAAGCAAAAATCAGATGCTAAAACCATTGAAGAAATAAAAGGAAAGATTGAGTTTGAAAATGTAAATTTCTGGTACGATAAAGATAATGTGGTTTTTGAAAAACTTAATCTATCAATTCATAAAGGGGAAAAACTTGCTGTTGTAGGCCATACGGGTGCTGGTAAGACTTCTTTGGTTGCTTTGCTTTCTCGCTATTATGAATATCAAGGTGGGGATATCCTCATCGATGGTGATAGCATTCGTAATTATACATTAGAATCTTATAGAAAACAACTTGGTAAAGTAGAGCAGGATGTGTATTTATTCCCTGGTACTATTCGAGATAATATTCAGTATGGTAGAGAAGATGTTACTGATGAGGATATCTGG
>JAGLTB010000256.1 GCA_023270155.1 Candidatus Heimdallarchaeota archaeon
TTTTCTTTTTCTGATCTTTAAATGATTTTAATGAGATAATTATAAAGTAGAGCATAACAACTGAAAGAGCATCAAATGTGATGTGTGTCCATTTGACAGATTCAGATGCTATTAAATCTTTATCCATTCCAGGATTAAATAATCCCATAAAAATAGAAATGAAATAAAGTCCATAAATGAACATAGGACCATAAGCATACCCGTTAAGTGATCCTTCTCCACCTGCATACGGATTCCAGTTATCATATCTAAAGCTGTTTAAGTAAGGTTCATAATAATAAGATGCGTCAGAGTATGCTTCAATATACCAAGTAGATATTATAGTAGTTCCATCATATCTTGTCCAGTAAAAACCAGTACCGTGATTACGCCAATACCATTCAGATACAAGGTTCTTAAAATAAAGGGATAAGATGAAAATAACAATTGAAATTGCCACTACAAGAAGAATCGAATTCAATTTTTCTCTTGGTATTTTTTTTATTGAGAATTTTTGAATCCTATTTCTTAATTCAAGAGGCAATTTCATTACATCCTTGTTTAGTTTTATATTATATCATTTATGCTTATTTCATTCTATGTAAAATAGTGTATTTAAATCTCTTATTCCCTAGATATAGAGATTTATTTTTGTTTATAGATTAATTTCTTGGAGTAGGAATAGATTTAATCAAATCATATGAATTTCCTGCACACTGAAGAGACTCCTTCAGTAAATCAATTTCCTCTTTATTCAATCCAGATTCTTTCAGTTCTTTTAGCAAATCGTGTGGAGCAACAATAAATCTCTTCCAATTACCATCGATTTTCAAGAGCTCCTCCATTTTTTTGCGAGTTTTAAATAAGTATGGACGATTCTTAAAGTGAATTAAAGCTTTCCTAATCTCTCCTCTGACCATTTCAGCATCTTCTAAAGGTACTTTGTTCTCATTTTCTTCGAGAAAAACAGTTATTTCTTTCAATATTTCTGAATCTATCTCTTCCGTCGAAGGAAAAACACTGTTCAAAGCTATAGCAATGAATTCTTCAGAATCATACTCAGTGGATGCCATTAACTATAAGCTCTAAAATTATATCAAAAAGACACATGAGATAGGGATATGATTGTAGACTTAACTCTGGTATTACACTCTTTATTTTCTATTCTGTTTTTTACAAAAAAGTAGACTAGAAAACATATTC
>JAGLTB010000257.1 GCA_023270155.1 Candidatus Heimdallarchaeota archaeon
TACTTGATCCTTCCATTTTCACTGCACCAGTATTAATTACCAAATCACCAAGCTCAATTCCAGGTTGTATCACTCCTGTAGAACCCACCCTTAGAAAAGTATCACATCCTATATTCATCAATTCTGTTAAAGCAATTTCACAAGCAGGAGTGCCTATTCCAGTAGAGGTTACACTGATTGGGACACCATGAACCTTCCCTGTAAAAGAATAGTACTGACGATGTGCTGCTATTTCTTTAAATTCATCCCATGTCCTAGCAATTCTTCTTGCTCTTTCTGGATCTCCCGGGAGCAAAACAGGTCCTGGAAGATCATTTGGTTTACACTCAATATGGTATTGTTTTCCCTCTTCAAAAGTTGGTTTATCAGCTGATACTTTCTTTCCTTTATCGTGCATAATAATATATTTAGAATAATGTAATAAAAAGATTTCACAGAAGAGGTTACCATCCTTAGAAAGCTCAAGTATTAAGATTATCAAGAATTTCCTTTGCGCGATCAAATGAAATTTTCTCTTCTTCAATCATTTGTTGAGCAATTTCCTCTATTTTGTCACCTTTAGCTCCTACGTTTATGGCAATATTTCGAGCATGTAAGGTCATGTGTCCCTTTTGGATACCTTCAGATACTAAAGCGCGGAGTGCGGCTACATTTTGTGCTAATCCTACTGCAGCAACAATACATGCAAATTCATCAACATTGGACACACCAAGAATCTTTAATGCAGCTTTGTAAGATTGATTCATGTTAATAGCACCTCCGAGTATACCTATTGATAGAGGAATCTCTAGATAACCGATTAAATCACCATCCTCATTTTTTTTGAATTTAGTGAGGGATTTATATCCACCGTCCTTCGTTGCATAAACATGAGCCCCTGCCTCTACAGCTCTAGTATCATTTCCAGTTGCTATCAATACTGCAATAATCCCATTCATTATGCCTTTGTTATGGGTTGCACATCTATATGGATCATGATCAGCTAAATCGTAAGCAAGAAGGATTTTATCTACTATATTCTCTCCACCTAATTCTTTTTTATCAAACACAGCTTCTACTTTCACATATCTTTTATCTGCTAGATTTGAAATGATACGAAGAAGCACTGTACCCCCTGTTAATTTCTCAATTTCCGGTCTTAAAGCTTCCAACATCGTGTTAACTGCATTTGCACCCATAGCATCTTTTACATCGACTATAAGGTGCAGTACTAGATAGGACTCTAATTGTCCTTTTATTCTTCTAATCTCTATATCTTTAGCTCCCCCACCCAGATTAGTTAAAATCTTATTTGTTGAATTGGCTATTTCTAGTAGATTAGAAATATTAGATTGAATATTCTTCTCAGCTAATTCAAAATTTTGAACACTCAACACTTGAATTTGACCTGCTACAAAAGATCCTGAATATTCAGCTTTGAAACCTCCTGTCTTCCTAGCTATTTTTGCAGCATGACTAGCTGCAGCGACTACAGAAGTTTCTTCAATTGCCATTGGAACTAAATACTCTTTGCTATTGACAATGAAGTTTGTTGCAATTCCTAATGGAAGAGAGAGTCTGCCCACAACATTTTCTATCATAAAACTTAGAGCTTCATCACTAATTGCTTTACCTTCAAGAATAGTTATTTCCTCTTCAGTAAGTTCAAGCAGTTTCGCGATAGTATTTCTTCTCTCTTCAATTGTTAGATTATAAAAATTGGGAATCCGTGAACTAAAGGACATATGTTTACTGCAAAAACAGTAATTAAAAAGGTTGTTTTAAAATTATAATTCTTCAAGTACTTGGATCTTTTGATCCTTGAATTGT
>JAGLTB010000258.1 GCA_023270155.1 Candidatus Heimdallarchaeota archaeon
GAAGTCGAAGAGGAACCTGAACCTGAACCTGAACCTGAACCACTAATCAAAGTTGAAGATCCACCTGAATTACATGAAGACGTAGCAAAAGATGGTGGTATGCTAACAGTTACATTAGATGTGTCTGGTGATTCTATTCCTTATGGTTATGATTTAGTCAAGGGTAAATTAGAGATTAAAGACGATGAAGCAATGAAAGTCAAGCTAATGTTCTCTTTATTCTATCTACAGGAAAAGAGTCTAGACGATATAGCTGAGAAAACAAAATCAGATATCGCTAAGATTGAAAAAATCCTCATAAACCCAATCTACCTTGGAAAAATATTCTTCGGAGGAAAAGTCCACCACGGAAATCATCCACCTATAATCACAGAAAAATACTGTAAAATCAACAAAATTAAAGCTGATGAAATAGTGGAAAAATTCTTAGCTTCAATGTAGTAAAAGCAACAAGAGGATTCCTTATTTTAGAAGGAATCTTTCATCATACTTTTTTTTCAAATGTTATTTAGTCCTAGTTTAAACTGTAATACATGAAACTATTTTATTTTATATGTTCCAGTAAAGCGATCATAAACTCCCCTTAATTGCCCATTGTTTTGGAGAAACAATAACCAATTGTGAATTTCCCCAGGAAGTATTAACAAGAATCCTTCCATTGTTATTTTTTTTGTTCCAATATTCAATTCATTTAGTAGATTATATAATCCTCTCTCATAGAATGCTTCAGCTGTAGAAATTGTAGTTATCTCTGTGAGGTGCATTTGATCCTGAATACTAACAATACACCAAAGAAAAGCCTTGGCAATATTTTCAATACTCTTACGTAGTTCATCATTTACCGCTGAACTTCGAAATCTTTCAATTACGAAAGGCAAAAGAAACTCTTTGAGTCTTTGATACTCACTTTCTGCCATAGTTAACCTTTGAAGTAGAATACTATTAAATTTTTGCACAAAATAAATTTCAAGTTATTTTTAGTGTTTTTGAAGAACCACAATAATATGCGTTCCTCCATCAATAGCTCCTTCTTCTTTGCTAAGATCTAGCT
>JAGLTB010000259.1 GCA_023270155.1 Candidatus Heimdallarchaeota archaeon
GTGGACAGATACTTGAAGAACTAACGTTAGACCCTATTTATAAGCGATTAAAAGAGTACTTGCCATTTGTCAATATATTTCAAGCACCTGATTGTGTTGGTCCTGAAGTAGAAAGTATGGTTAAGAATCTGAAAAAGGGAGAAATTTTGTTATTGGAAAATCCACGTTTTCATCCCCAAGAAAAAGGTAATGATCCTGTTTTTTCTGAAGAACTTGCTAATTTGGCGGATATTTATGTGACTGATGCTTTTGCAACAGCTCATCGAAGACACTCTTCAACCTATGGTGTTTGCCCATATTTCAAAGAAAGAGGATATGGCTTCTTAATGGAGAAAGAGATGAAGTTTCTAACACACTGTATTGAGAAACCAAGGCGTCCGTTTACAGTAATTTTGGGTGGAAAGAAAGTAGAAGACAAACTTGATGTTATCAAATCCTTAATTGGCTTAGCAGACAATGTTCTAATTGGTGGTGGAATGGCGTATACCTTTCTTTTAGCTAAAGGTTATTCTATAGGCAAATCTGTTCGCGATTTATCTCGTCTAGATAACATAAAGCACTATCTTGAGGAAGCAAGTAACTATAGTACTAAAATTTTCCTCCCTCGTGATGTAGTTGTATGTGATGAAATAAATTACCCAACTGAAATTAAAACTGTTCCAGTAACAGAAATTGGGGAAGAACATGTTGGTGTTGACATTGGCGAAGAAACAATCGAGATTTTTAAGAAGATTTTGAGCCAATCTAAGCAGGTAATATGGCAAGGTCCATTAGGTGTTTTTGAGAAGAAAGAATTCGAAATTGGAACTAGAGAAATAGCTCGTCATTTAATTGAAGAAGAAATTTACACAATAATTGGTGGGGGGGACTCTGCTGCAGCATTTGAGAAATTTGGTTTTCAAGACGAAGTATCATTTATTTCCACAGGAGGAGGAGCAAGTCTTGAAGTAATGAGAGGTGTTCTACTTCCAGCTATTGAATGTCTATCAGATAAATAACTCAAATCCATATCCCAATTAAATAGCAGATCAAAGAAATAAGTGATCCAGCGATAATGCTGAAAAGATTTACAAGGTCATTTTGCATCCATTTTGCGCCTGTATGATACTCTGTCCTCTTTTGACAATGAATGCTTTTTTCCGTTATTTTTCCACAAACACTACATTTATTGAGCTTTTGAATAGTGCAAGCAAAAACACTATCAAGGTAAGCACCCACTATCCCTCCTGCAGTAACTGAAAAAAGGAATAACCATATTGCTGAAGGTAAGACTTCATGAGATCCAAGATTACTCTCCAAAGTACCCACTCCCATTCCGATGAAACCAATTATTAATGCTCCAATAACTGATGCAACTATTCCAAGTAAAGAAATTGCACCCGGTGATCCCTTTTCCACTTTAACCCAAGGTTTGATCGATACTCGAGGATTCTTTTTTGATAAAGCGCCGATTTCTGTACCTAAAGTATCACCTAAACTAACTGCAACAGCTCCAGCTGCCATAACAGTAAGTATGGGTTTTTGAAGTAAAACAAAGATGAATGCAAGAATAGCAGGAACAAGGCTGTTAACCATTGCTTGAATACTATCTCGAGCTGTATCTCCCTTCTCAAATTCCTGTGTAATCGATTTCTTTCTACTTTTACCAACAAATGTGAAGAAGCTTCCTAAAATGAAGAAGGAGAAGTACATAATTCCCCAAGTCCATGATCCTAATCCTAAAATTATGACACCAAAATAAAAACCAGCAATTGCACCATCCCAAGTCAACGCTTTGAATATGATTCCAAGAATTGCTAGTATTAATCCTCCTACCAAACCAGTAATTACTGCGCTTAGAAGTAAGGAAGTTTCTAATCCTCCAAAATTGTAACTGAAATATCTAAAAAGCAAATATAATGCCAGTGCATTTGCAGCAGGTACAGCTAAATTATCAAATCCTTTTGGAGTAATTGCTTCGATGATTGCTGTTATGAATCCTGTAAATAGTCCAATATAAATAGAAACTACAATAGTCTGAGATAGAATTAAACAGCTAATCGTAACTGAGAAAAATGTAGCGAATGCAGCAGCCCAACTCCCCAAAAGTGTTTTTGTACCTCCAAAAATTGTGTAAGGTTTATCATTACCAAATTTAGAACCGATAACTGCACTAATTCCATCTCCCCAAACTAATGGCATAAAGGATCCAAATAAGATGATATTGTATTGATTTATCAGTTCTCCTTGAGGTTTTGGATAGAAAAAAAGTGCTACTAAAGCAGTTAGAGCAATTGCATAAAATACTGTTCCATAAGTATGACCTTCTTCTACTCCTTTCAAT
>JAGLTB010000260.1 GCA_023270155.1 Candidatus Heimdallarchaeota archaeon
GAAAGCGTGAAAATTTACGGAACATCAATTTATGAAGACTCAATTTATGAAGTAATGGAAGAAATTCTATTAGAGAAACAATAGCTACTTACATATTAATTTTCGAGTGGAAAATAAGCTATCCCATCTCTTCTTTTGCCATTCTTTGTTTTGTAAAATCTAATATAAACAAAGTCATGGGGATAACAATAAGTGAGAAGAAAACTAGACCTCCTATCATGAAAATAGTGGGATAATTTGTTCTTTGTAAAATAGAGTCATTGATTAATGGAGAAAGAAATGCTCCGAGATATATAATTGCATTCAGTATACTCAATGCTCTACCTCTGAATCTCTCAGGCGTATCTTTAACAGTCCAAATGTTTAGGTTTGGAAGCATGATCCCTATTCCAAATCCGGCTAGAATTAATCCTAGTAGAAAAATTCCGAAAGATCCTGCATATGTTAGTATTATGTATCCAGATCCCATGAAGATTAGAGCAAGAATAAACAACATCTCTTGTCTAATCCACTTTCTCAGATATTTGTAGTTAAAAGAAATAATACCTGCAAATAGGGATGTAGATGCTAATGCTAAACCAATTCTAGTTTCGTTCATATTTGTTATAGATTTTGTTAAATAGAATGGGATTTGTGTTGGAAGTAAGTAAAAGAATATCAGAAAAATGAAAGCTAAGAAGTATCCAATAGTTAGTGTTTTGTAAGGTATTTTTTGAATATTTTTTGAGAATTTTTCTTCTTTGGGTTCTTTATTTATTTCCGGTTCATATAAGAAAAGTATAACTCCAGGAAGGAAAACGAAAGCTATTAAATATATGAGAAAAGGATAATTCCAATTTATTTCTGCTATTGCTCCACCTCCTATTAAAATAACAACAGCGGTAAAGTAACTAACAGCTGTTTGAAATCCCATTACTCTATCCCTTTTCTCTCCAGTATAATAATCAGCAATCAAAGTTACTGTGCAAGTCATTATACCAGATACTGCAAGTCCTAGAAGAACTCTAAGAGCTAAAATTGCAAAAATATTCTTCAAAAAGAAACTTGTAGCTCCACTCACACCATATAGTACCGTTGCACCTATCAGTATCCATCTTCTACCCCATTTATCAATAATTATTCCAACCACTGGAGCTCCAATTGCAATAGACAAAGCTGGTAAGGTTACTACCAATTTGACTAAAGTTTCAACATTCGAAATCCCACTAAAAAATTGTGCCATTTGTGGAAGGGCAGGCGATACAACTAACGGCGAAAGAATAACTAGAGT
>JAGLTB010000261.1 GCA_023270155.1 Candidatus Heimdallarchaeota archaeon
GATAATTGCACTTTATTCATCTGTCCTTCAGGTCTTTTTTATTTCTTCAAGAAATTCAATTATATGAGGAAGAACCAATTCCTTTTGTTCATGAACTCCATGTCCTTCATCTATAAATGAAACAACGTCAATATTTGGAATTATCCGAGCAGCTGCTTTTGCTCTTGGATAATGCCCCCATTCATCTTCTTCTCCTACATATAATAAGCAAGGCACTTTTAACTGTTGAAGACTCTCGACACTATCATAGAATATATCTCCACCCCAGAAAGCTGCAAGAGCTTCATAGTCAAAGCTAGTAAAATACTCTTCTGTTTCTTTTGTTATTTCTATATCTCTTTCTCTAAAACCTGAAAAGAAGGCTTCAGCTCCACCTTGGAGTTTTTTTAGAAATATTTTCAATCTTTCTTCCATTTCTTTATCTATTCCTTGAGGAGTTATTCCCCCTAGAATAAAGGAGAGAAATCTATCTGCGTAAAACTTCGTTAATCCCAAACCAACATTTCCTCCCATCGAATATCCCCAGAAATGTGCTTTTTCTATCTTCAAATCATCCATCACTGCAATGACGTCTGAAGCTATAATCTTCAGGGTATAAGATTCTGTTTTGTGTGGTTTGTCACTTAATCCATGTCCTCTCAGATCTATCAAAATGAGCTGATATTCTAGCTTCAAAGCATCAACATAATCAGGTATGTACCATTCTTCCATAGAAGCCATAAAACCATGTTGTAAAACTATTGGGGTACCCTCGCCTTCAATTTTGTAATGTATTTTCACTCCTTCATTATTGGCAAATGGCATAAATTATACAAAGCTAAATTAAACTCTTAAATCTTTGCTCAGAGATGGTTTTGTAATTAGATTCACTATTGCATAATTTAAACTTCAAAAAATAAAAACAAATAATGCTCAAAATAGCACTATTATTTCTTTATCACTGTTTTTTTTCTTGTAACTATTATTGCTACTAAACCAAGGATTGTTAAGGTTGGAGCTAAGAAATTGTAATCGAGAGTAATCGTAGGTCTATCTCCTCCTCCAACTTTTTTGAATGCTTGTCTCGCTTTCATTAACGAGCTATTGGTACCAACCGCTACATATTGATGGAGTGCATAATCCAAGTCCTTAACTAAACCGTTCGCTACATCAATGTGTGTAACAATATCGACTCCTATGTTTAAGTCCCAACCTATATCAGTTGTTGTAGTACCAGAGTTACTGGAATATAGGCTTACATTTAGGAAGAATTCATTTTTATCTTCCCAGTAAGCTACTTCATATGATTCGTGAGCTAATTGGAAAGGTGTATC
>JAGLTB010000262.1 GCA_023270155.1 Candidatus Heimdallarchaeota archaeon
TTTGAATCAATTTTTAGAGCAGCTAAATCCCTTATAGATGATTTACCAACAACTTTAGCATGATGTGATTTTCCATCATGTAGAATAACATCCAAATGTTCAGCTCCCTTTACAACATGAGCATTCGTCATAATGTGTCCATCATCTGAAAGAATAACACCAGATCCTTGCCCTTTCAAAGGTGCAACACGGTAAAAACTAATTCGTTGAAGTTTTGTTGCTGTAACACTTACAACACTTGGAAGCACTTTGTCTACAACATCTACCATTACTGTTTCTAGTTCTTGTAACAAATAAACAACCTCTTCACATTAACTAAGTTGTGAAGATATTTAATGACTAATAATCAACAAAAAGATTTGATTCTATTTGGGTTTTAAAGCTTTGATAAAGAATCTATGACTTTTAACCTCAAGGTAGCCGGTAATCAGCATGTGACTGTGGATTTCTTTTAGCTGTTTGACATATTTTTCAACCGTAAATCCCGGTACTTCCCAAGGCACAGCAAACAAATAGTAAACAATCGCCCCTATATCAAAATAACGTGTTATTGGAAAACATTCTTCTTTCTCAAGTATGGTAAAACCTGCTGATTGTAATTCTTTTGCTGCAAAATCAACATTCCAGTCAGCATAGTCACTTCCCCCATCACCTGTTAACAATTTTCGAAGTTCGCTGCCATTAGTTCCACCCACTTGTTGAGTAATAAACAATCCTTCTTGTTTCAAAATCCTGAAAATCTCTTTTACGGAATATGATTCATGCCTATTTATTATTAACTCAAAATATTCATCTTCAAAAGGCAAATTATCATCATTTTCATGTTTTACGACTTTAGCTCCTAATGGTTCCAATGCTTTTTTAGCAATGGGAAAATTAGGATTGTAACTCTCTGTTGCGAAAGAATATTTTGGAAGAGGTTGCAGAGAGGAAAAAAATTCTCCACCTCCAGTACCCATATCCAAAACAGAATCTACCTTTCGAATTACTGGGAGGATTTTACCACTATAACTCCAAGTAAAAGGGGCTGTAACCATTCTATCCTCTATATATGAGAAATCCCATCCAGAAAAGGGGTGTTCAGCTTCTTCTACATAGAAATCAAAGAGCTCATCATTCTCTTTAGATGATAATTTGGACATGAA
>JAGLTB010000263.1 GCA_023270155.1 Candidatus Heimdallarchaeota archaeon
CTCTTGATCCTTGTCATTAATAACTATGTTTAGTTTCTGAATATCAGCATCTAATTCTTCAATTTTAGCAGATTGAACAGCAATTCTTTGCTGAAGCTGGCTAATGAATTCTTTTTGAGCTTGTTCTCGTAACTTAGCTTTTCTTGGATCATCATTTGAATCGTCTGAGTCATAAGGGTTAAAAACCATATTCCAAACACCTAAAATTTAGTTTCTTCCAGAACAAATAAACTTATCCATTTACCATTTAGTTATTAATTAATCATGAAAGAAAATGAGGTATAATTTTGTTTCCTACTTATCAAGTTTCAGTATCTCGCGAACAATTACCTCAAAATCTGAAGTGTTTTTTTCAACTGTTACATATGGCCACAAGACATTTTCTGTACTCATGACATAATCAGCTAAAGCCATAACATCTCCTACTCCATACCCAAGCTCCTTCTTGTTTCTAGCAAGGAAATTGTCAAAGTTTCTTAACAATACATCTTCTTTTGCTTTTGCTCCTTTTGTCTCCTCGATTCTATCAGGATTATTGAGACGATCAAATCGTGTCTGCATTGAGGTATGGAAAGCAATTACAAAGACATTTGCACTTCCATAGTGTTTCTTTAGAACATCAACTTCTGAAGTTGCTCGAATTCCTGAAAGAAAAACTCCTGGCACATCATCAGGCAAGACATCCACTTTTTTCATAAGACGTTCAGTGAAAAAGCTATCTGATATTTTCTTGCACTCATCTGTAACTTTCTTAATGTTCTCAGGAGTAAAATCCAATCCCCTACCTGTTACTTCTTCTAAAACTTCCGTACCAGTTTCATAAAGAGGCATTTTATATTCAGGTCCTATTTTCTTAGCATAAGTTGTTTTTCCGCTTAATGGTAGTCCGGTTAATACAATAATTTTCATGTTGTAACCTCGAATGAGTTGGCCAGAGAGCACACTCTCTTCACAGCTAGCCATAGCATTACTCTGAGAGGTCTATGATAAGCTCTGGCCAGAATAATTAAAATAAAGATATATAAAAAATCGCTGGTAGAATATAATAATTAAGAAAAAGAATTAAAGGAGCCTTTTTTCTCCTTCCAATTTCTGTATTTCAGTCACATTTTGAGTAACTTCTAGTACCCCGAGGTATTCTCCTTCCTTATTTCTTACAGGGAAATATCTGATGAAGATCAACATTCCTTTTATTTTCAACCAGAATTCTGCTTTGTCTAAAGTATTATTTTTGAAACCTTCAACTATTTCTAAAACTCTGTCTATACTTTTATTGGGATGACAATTTTCCACTAATCGTCCGATTACACTAGGTGTTCTAATAAAAATCCTATCTGGTCCTTCACTGTAGAATTTTACTGTATCGTCTTTTCCAACAAATGTGATATCAATAGGCAGATGCTTAAAGAGCAGTTTCAACTCTTCTAATGAAAGTTTTCCAGTACCTAAATCGACTTCTCCATCCTTTATTGCTACTTCTTTTTTCACTTGTTGTTTTTTATCTTCTGGTCTTTCAGGAGTAAAACAGCAGTACCCAACTTCATCAAATTGCTCTCTAATATCTTTCCATTCAGATTCTGAAAACAATTGCATTGCAGTAGGATATAGAACTTTATTTTCCTTAGAGAAATGACTAGATAGAAGTTCAGCTAAACCATGAGCATAAGTGTGAAATTGCTTTAGAAAATCAGAATATTCAATCTTTTCTTTATTGTCCATTAATGAGTAAAGATTCTTCTCGATGTCTCTAACTCTATCATGTTCCATCCACATAATCTTTGGAGGTTGAGTAACTCCATACTTCTCTAATACTGAAAATAGAATATTTTCTTCTCTTAAATAATGACTCTCTGAAGCTTTGAAGTGTTCAACAATACTGATGATTTTCTTCATTTCAGCATCGATTTCGTCAAGCGATTTTTTATCTTTAATATCTTTATACAAATTTCTCAAGTTATTTGCATATTCCAATAAAATAGCGTGTTCTTGCATAAGAATATTAACAGGATGACCATCAGGTGCTAGATTCATGTCTTCTGTTATTGTTTCTTGCATAACAGCAAGATGAACATCACACATGTGGTGGATCTCTTCAGCAGGCATTCCTTCTTTTATTAATTGTTCTTCAGCAACAGAGATTTGAAGAGGTGTAAGTCCTCTAATCAATTCCTTGAATTCCTCCTTAACTTTATCTGGATTTTCTCCAGCATGAAGTTTTTTTATCAAAGATTTTATCATTTCTTTATTATCATCTTTTGAATTACTGATCTTTTCGTGCATTTTTCACAACTCTTCATTTATTTCTGAACTATGAGGATTATAGCTCCCCTATAATTTGAGCTCTGTCTTTATGCTCATTAAATAAAGCTTTGTTTTTTTCAAAATAAAGTCTTCCTCATAAGAGAGAAATATCGAAATATAAAAGATAAAATATTGGCTGAATGGAAGATTTTAAATGTCAGTAAATGTTCGGAAAACTCGACAATTAGAAGGTGAGGGCTCTCTAATGAAACTCAACGAAGAAAAAGAAGAAATCAATGAAGAGGAATTCATAGAAGTAGATGTTGAGGATTTTGAAAATGACGAAGTTTCAGAAGAAAAAGTTGATCCAGAAGCTGAGTTATTAGAAGCGGTGAAAAAGGAAATTGAGAGATTAGTTGAGAAAAACAAAATTAAAGAGATAATCAAAAACTACTTTTCATTGTTAAAAGAAATCGATCAATCAAATCAACTAAAAGAAGAATATTTGAAAACCGCACAAGTAGTTCAAGCAGA
>JAGLTB010000264.1 GCA_023270155.1 Candidatus Heimdallarchaeota archaeon
CTTGCATTGAGAAAGAAAAATGAAAGACAATAATAGTTTTTAATGACCTATTCTTTTTAACTTTATGTCAAAAAAAGAGATGTTCAAGCAAGCTATACATTTTATAGATAATTGGCTTGATTTTCAAGTTTATTTTAAAGAACTTCCAGGTATTGCTGTAGGAATTTTCGTAGAAGATGAGATTATTTTCCAGAAGGAATATGGATATGCAAATCTAGAAGATAAAACAAAACTCAATAACCAGCATCTGTTCCGTATTGCTTCACATTCCAAATTGTTTACTGCAAGTGCTATTATGAAACTCTATCATGAAGAAAAACTTTCAATCGATGATAAGATTTCCAAACACCTTCCATGGTTCTCTTCTGAAAAAGATGAAAATCTACAACAAGTACGAATTCGACATTTACTTACACATACAAGTGGTATGACACGCGATGGAAAAACTGGTCATTGGAGTACATTAGAATTTCCAGGGATTGAAGAAATAAAGTCGCAAACATTCGAAGGAATAAGCTTCTTTGAAACCAGTGAGTTATTTAAATATTCAAATTTCGGGTATACTGTCCTTGGTCAAGTAATAGAAGCTGTTTCAGGTCAAAGTTATGCTGATTATATACAGAAAGAGATTCTTGATCCTTTGGAGATGAAGAACACAGTTGTTGATATCGATGAAACCAATCTTCCTCGACATGCAACGGGACACAGAATCAAATTTCCAAGAGAAGAAAGAGAAACAGTTAAACATACACCAGCAAACATAATGCATGCAGCTACAGGATTAAGTAGTAATGTCGAAGATTTAATCAAATTTTTCAAAGCTCATATCATGGGAAATGATATTCTATTTCATGATTACATTAAACGTGAAATGCATAGAGTACAATTTAAGGGAGATAAAGTTGATAGAGGATTAGCTTTTGGTATCGAACAGATTAAAGGAGACAAGATAATACCCACTAGAGTTGTTGGACATAGTGGAGGATATCCTGGATTTATAACACGATCCTGGTTAAATCAGGAAGACAAAACAATCATAGTCGTACTTACAAATGCG
>JAGLTB010000265.1 GCA_023270155.1 Candidatus Heimdallarchaeota archaeon
CCTTTTTCATGATTGAGAGTTTCTCCATCATCTAAGTAAATTTCACCTTTGGCTTCAGAATCTTTTGGGTAAATCCTGAGAGAGATTTTGGAATCTTTAATTTCCCCAGTATGTTGTATTTTTTCATTAATATAAGGTATAATTGATCCTTCTTTAACAAAAATAGGTGTAACATCTAGAGGAACAGAAATTTCATGAATTTTACCTCCATCTAAGATTACATTACCACAAAAACTAAACCATTTCCCTGCAGGAAGATAGATATCTCTTTTGCGCTTTCCTCTCTTTAGAATAGGAACAACAAGTAAATTGTCACCAAATAGATACTGAGATTCAGCCCATTCAGGTAGATGAGTCATCGGATCCTTAGGATAGTCTATCCATAAGGCACGAAATGCAGGAATTCCTGTTAGACACGCTTGACGAACTACATTGTAGATATGAATCATTAGAGAATAACGAAGCTGGATTGTTTTTCTAATTATAGCTTCAGTTTTCTTTCCAAAAGCCCAAGGTTCTTGCGAGTTTTTTTCGCTTATAGTATGATTTCTAAAATAAGGATATAAGCAACCAGCTTGATACCAACGGATCAATAATTCTGACGAGGGTTTACCTCCAAAACCACCAATATCAGGTCCAATCATAACTTGTCCAGAAGCAGCCATGTTGAGTAACATAGGTATTGAAATTTGAAGGTGGGACCATTCTGCTAAATTATCACCTGTCCATGTTCCAGCATAACGGTGGGTACCTAGATATGCTGAACGAGAATTAATATAAATTCGAGAATTTGGTAATAACTCTTGCAATCCCTCATATGATGCTTTAGCCATCAAGTGACCATACTGGTTGTGAATTTCTTTATGGAGTTTATTTGAACCTTCAGATGGATGAACAACATCGTCTCCTATCGTCCCCTTCTCATCAAAAACTGAAGGTTCATTCATATCAATCCAAAAACCGCTTATCCCTGAGTCAGTTAAAACCTTATATTGACTTCCAAACCATTCTCTAGTTCTAGCCTGTGAGAAATCTGGAAAATGACAATCACCAGGCCAAACAGGTCCAACATAAACAGATCCATCTGGATTCAGACAGAAATGACCACCTTTCAATCCTTCTTTACAAATTTTATATTTAGGATCAACTTTTACACCAGGATCAGTCATAGCCATTAATCGAAATCCTTTTTCTAGTAAATCCTTTGATAACTTAGGTGGATCTGGAAAATGTTCCTTATTCCATGTAAAAATACGATATTCATCGAGATAATCTATATCTAGATGGATATAATCACAAGGAATCTTTCTAGTTCTGAATTCTTCCGCGAGTTCTCTTACAACTGATTCTGGATAGTACGACCACCTAC
This sequence comes from Candidatus Heimdallarchaeota archaeon, assembly GCA_023270155.1. Lineage (GTDB taxonomy): Archaea > Asgardarchaeota > Heimdallarchaeia > Heimdallarchaeales > Heimdallarchaeaceae > UBA460. The sequence continues at coordinate 1,370 of JAGLTB010000265.1, forward strand.
TTTGATGATGCCCCAAAGCTGAAATTGGAGGTAATGGTGCTTTTCCTAACAGATTGGATAGTTTAGTAAATACTTTCCCTACTGTTGGTCCTACAATCAAGTAGTAGTTAATCCCCCCACCAGCGACATAATACTCTGATGAACAATCTTCTTCTTCACCAATTATGATTTGGCTCTTGTATGGATTGTCATACACAATTGCATAACAGAATCCATTGGAACGAACAACTATTTGGATGGGTTGAGTTTGATATAATTTTGAGTCCTTTGTACTGTAAGAGAAAGAATCAGTATTCCAAAATGAGATAGTCTCACCCTTTTTATCTAAGGGACCACCTTTTTCCCCAAACCCATAGTGATTTTCACAAGCAACTTGAGGTTTCTTCTCTACTTTATACCACCCTTCTTCATGAAAGCTTGGTAATTCCTCTGTAAAAATACCAAAATCAAAACCATCTTTGAAAGAAATGGTATCATTTTCTTTATCTACTTCTATAACTACAAATGCAGTCGGTCCAGATTCTTGTTGAAGCTTTATTTTTCCTTCTTCCTTCTCAACGATGAGAGGAGGAGGTGATTTGCTTTTTAGAATTACAGCTGAAGTCTCAGGAATTTCTTGAAGATCTCTAGCACATTGAATACGGAGGATACCATTTTCAAGTGATTCGATTTTTAAGATACCATTTTCTAGAATCAAATCGACACTAACTTTTCTTATTTTCTGAGTTTTAATGGGTCCGAGTTTTACCCATTTTGTTTGATCTTCTGGCAAAACAACGGTATTGTATTGCATCATTTTCTTTCGAGCTAGCCTTTTTACAGCTAATTTTACAACCCAAAAGGGAACTTTTCCTGCTAATTCATGAGACATTAAAGTACATTTGACATTGAAATTCAAAAATCTATCGAGAAAATGGAGTTTTTCTCAAAGAAAATCAAATATACAGAAATATAACCAAACCAATCAGAAAAGTTGCTAGTGAGATTGTTGCAGCTGTGAAAGCATTAGGAGGTAAAAATTTTAGGTCAATAGTAATTTTGTTATTAAATGGTGCTAATGGTTTCATTTTCCCTGATAATAAATCAATCAAATAATGACCAACGTAGCAACTAACTGCTAGAATTGCTACAGGCGGATGGAATTTTGTTACTCCAAACAACAAATAACTTATTCCACCTACAACAGCGATTCCTGCAGGTTCTTGCATCCAAGTATGATAAATATATTCGTCCCGATCATCAAGTGTTTTAAAATATACTTTGATCAATTGAGGTATGTTCCAAATCCTTATTTCAGGAAATTTTCTTTTGTAGAAGAAAACGTGATCATAGTCTACTAAAACACCAAAAACAAACATTACAAGTATAAGCAACCACAAAGGAGCATCTTTATAGAATTGAATGAAAATCAATCCTATTAAAACAGAGATACTTCCATGTGTTACTGAATCCATTGAGACTTTGTGGATAGAGATTGATTAAAAATTTTCTCATTCATATAGTCAACATTTATTTTAGTGTAAATACAATTTATCATAATGGACTGTGGAAAACATGATCGTTTAATTGAATCTCCCTCGATTGGAGATGAAACTAGAAGAAAAGCTCTTCAGAATCTGATTAAAGAGGGGTGTTTAACTTCCTTATACAATC
>JAGLTB010000266.1 GCA_023270155.1 Candidatus Heimdallarchaeota archaeon
GATTTCTTTTGCAACTCTTAAAATTTACTCTTCAACCAATTACTAGTTAGCAGATTAATTTGAATACTCTTTTATATTATGTTAGATAGATTCAACATGAGAAAAATGTCTGATGAAAAGAAAAAGAAAGAGAAAGGAAAAGAAGATTTCCGTTCTTCCTTAACCGATGCTTACAAATCATTTGATGCTGAATTAGACGAAACTAAAGAAAAGGATAAACAAAAGAAACAAGAGATTATTGAGGAAGGAATTGAGAGGATAGAGAAGAAATCCACCAAAGAGTTAGGTTCATCAAAGATACTTACCTCAAAAATACTAGATATCAGACAAAAGGCAGGAATGACACAAACAATAGGTACAGCAGGAAAAATTAAAACTCCCATTCTTTTTGGTAAAGATGAGTTCAAACAGAAACTCGTAAGAGAATTATTAGTTATAGGTACAGAAGAATTAGCAGATATTGGTAGTGCTATAACCATTGCTAATTTAGTGGATTACTTTAGAGAAACCAGACCTAATTGGAAAATAAAAACAGGAGAAATTTTGGAAGTTCTTAAAGTAATGGAGAAAAAAGACGTGATACCAAAAAGAGTAGATATTGGTGAGGAGGAGGTTCTCATTAGATTCAAACCAATTGAATTATCAGCAGATATTCAACAAGTGTTGATATTATCTACTGGATTACCATTCCTAACAATAGAAAAGATTGCAAGTCATTTAGGTTGGCCAATAGAAAGAGCTCAAAACACATTAACTCTTATGAATAAATTAGATATAGCAGTTCTAGATGAGGAAACAGGAAATTATTATTTCCCTGGAGTGAGTGATATCTAAATATATCACTCTTATTGCATTTTACGAATAATTTATAAAGTAACAAACACTCAATAAGCTTGGCGAGATCAAACAAATATTTTATTTGATCTCGCCCTCCCTCCCTCATTTTCTTCTTGAATTATCCTTAATCTAAATTACTTTTGCCTAAACCAGTATTTTGAATTCAGTTTCACTTTTTCTTCATCCATCTCTGCAAGAACTTTCACTGCGTAATTTGCAGCTTTTATTGCTTCTTTTTCACCTAATGTTCCAAATTCATTAGTAACCCTATTTGCATAAACAGCACAAATTGCTCCAGCTCTCCCACCAAATATTTGAGCTAAGGTAAAGATGTGGGAAGCTTCCATTTCAATATTTATCACGCCCATTTTTTGTAAATCAGGAACAATAGAATCTGTGTTCGATAATTTGTAATCGTTGAAACCTGGTCTTCCTTGACCAAGATAAAAACTTGAAGATGATGCAGCTACACCAACATGATAAGTGTAACCTAGGTTTTCACAAGCTTCTATGAGAGCTAGAACAACTTCATAATGAGCTGTTGCAGGATAACTTTCAGGAACATAGTGTATACTTGATCCTTCCATTTTCACTGC
>JAGLTB010000267.1 GCA_023270155.1 Candidatus Heimdallarchaeota archaeon
CTCTCATATCAAAATCAATAGCTTCTGGGCCACAAACATCCCTACATTTTGAGCATATTAATGGTTCAATTCCTAGACAATTATCAGGATCTATTATGTATGATGCTGGAACTGCTTGAGGATAAGCAATATAGATAGCCTTTCTTGGAGAAAGATTTTCATTATACTCATCATGTACAATTACTGGACACACTGGAACACAATCATCACATAAAGTACATTTATCTTCAATTACATATATTGGATGTCTTTTAATCTTAACTTTGAAATTTCCAATATAACCATCAACTTGGTCAACTTCACTATTTGCATATAGAGTGATATTAGGATGACGTCCTACATCAACCATTTTAGGACTTAAAATACACTGGGAACAATCCAAAGTTGGAAAAGTTTTGTCTAATTGAGCCATCTTCCCTCCAATTGTAGATTTCTTCTCAACAAGAGTAACTTCGTATCCAGAATTTGCGATGTCTAGAGCTGCTTGAATTCCAGCTATTCCTCCTCCAATGACAAGAGCTTTTGAAGTAACACCAACCTTTTTTCTATCCAAAGGTTGCATTAACTCTGTTCGCATGACCGCTCCTTTTACAAGAGAAACTGCCTTATCTGTTCCTTTTTCTTTGTCAGCATGAACCCATGAACACTGTTCCCGAATATTAACCATTTCTAGACAATATGGATTTAATCCTTTGTCCTCTAAAACTGCTCGAAATGTTGGCTCGTGCATACTGGGAGAACAAGCTGCTACTACAACCTTGTCTAAACCAAATTCCTCTATATCTTGTCTGATTAATTCTTGTCCTGGATCTGAGCATTTGTATTTGTAGACACGACTTACTGCTACATTTGGTAATAATTTAACACTATCAGCTACTTCTTCTGTATCTACTGTACCTGCAATGTTACTCCCACATTCACAGACATATACTCCAATTTTCATTCTTTTCTCCTCTTCTACATATCTCCTTGAAGTTCCTTTAATTGATCATAAGAAAACACTGGACCGTCTTTACAGACGTAAAGATTGCCAATGTTACATCTCCCACAAATCCCTATCCCACATTTCATCCTCATTTCTAAAGTAGTATAAATTTGCTCATCTTTGAATCCCAGTTTCAAAAGATTCTGTATAACATAGTGAATCATGATAGGTGGACCACAAGTTATTGCAATGGCATTTTCGGGTGCAGGATTAGCTTCCAGTAAATTATCTGGAACAAAACCAACATACTTATCCCATCCTTCTTCCTCAACATCAATTGAGAGATGGACCTTGACATCATCTCGTTTTTCTAATTCAGCAAATTCATCTTTATAACAAAGATCTGCACTTGTTCGTGCTCCATAAATAATATCTATATTACCATAATCTTCACGATTATCAAGTGTGTAATTGATAACTGATCGTAAGGGAGCTTGACCAATACCTCCTCCTATGAAGATTAGATTCTTTTTCTTCCACCCTTCAACATCAAAATTGTTACCATAAGGACCTCTGATCCCAAGTGTATCCCCTTCCTCTAATTTGTGTAATGCCGAGGTAACTTTACCGTGTTTCATTACACTGACTTCTATGTAATCCTTTTGTGTTGGTGAGGATGATATTGCAAACATACATTCTCCTGAACCAAAGA
>JAGLTB010000268.1 GCA_023270155.1 Candidatus Heimdallarchaeota archaeon
TTCCATCAAAATACCTTCCTTTCTCTTTCTTTTCAAGAGTGAAAATATCTTGAATTAAGGGAATTGCATTTTCAATTCTATTTAACATCGTTTTTCCAACTTTTATTCCAATAACAATTTTCCCTCCATCTTTTGTTATCCTATAAATTTCCTTTATTAGTTTCTGAAAATTAGTATATTTATCCTTACCAATAATACAACAAGACACATTATAAAGTAGTGAATAATGAATTGATTCTTTTTCTAAAGGTATTTCAAAACTCCCATCTGTTTTTATTATCTGAATACTTTTCTCTAATCCTAACATATTTGCACTCATTTCCAGCTGTTCTAGCTTTTGATAATCTTCATCTATAGCAAACACTTTCCCTTTACCTGCTATAACCTTTGCAAGTGGTATAGTGTATGTTCCGTTTCCGCAACCAAAATCAAGCACATAATTTGTATCTTCTACTCCAATTTTCTTAATATGCTTCTCTCCGAGATACTCAAACCATTTTCTTGCGTTTTCGTTTTCATACTTAATCTCAGTTGATGGTTCAGACATATTCTCACCTTATTTCAAACCTTCTGAGTGCATAAATCCTAGTTCTTAATCAATTTTTCTACCTTAAGTAAATCTTATTACTGTTAGTATAATCAGACAGAATTATGAGTGAACCAGTTAAACCACCTATTGCAAAAAAAGAGTTAAAGGTTACTAAGATTCATGATAAAGAATTACATGATGATTATTTTTGGTTAAGAAACAAAGAAAATCAAGAAGTGATCGATTATTTGACAGCAGAAAACGATTACACTAAAGCTAAAACACAACATCTAGACATTTTTGTTGATGAATTATTCAAAGAAATGAAAAACAGAATTAAGGAAGATGACGAAAGTGTCCCTTACAAGCACAAGGATTACTATTACTACAATAGGAATGAAAAAGATAAGGAATACAAAATATACTGTAGAAAGCATTTAAGTTTGGATAGCGAAGAAGAAATACTTCTTGATTTAAATGCAATGACTGATGGACTTGAATATTATAAGATTCAAACAATGAAAATTAGTCCAAACCAGAAACTGCTTGCTTTTTCAG
>JAGLTB010000269.1 GCA_023270155.1 Candidatus Heimdallarchaeota archaeon
GTTAGGTTTGAAAGGAGTTCTTTGGTTATTTTGGAAGAAATATCGTCATCCACATCTTTGATTAAAGCTACAGAGAAACAATCAGTTGCTTCCAAATAAACTTCTCTTGTTTTAGTCGAAAAAACTTCAGGTTCTCCTACATCAGTTTCAACCATGAAGTTCTTAATAGCTGTAATTAATCCAGTAAAGAGTATTGCTTCAGCTACTTTATCTTCTTGTTGAATTCTATCATAATAGTAGACAGGAACGCCTCCAGGTGACATGATATAGAGAGATCTTATCATGATTGTGTCACAAAATTTTATCCTTTTATGAATTTCTATTGCACAATCTTCAAGTGAAGTAAATAAAAAAGAAGAAAGAAAAGAGTTTAAAGTTAACTCTTCTAAATTTTACGCTTTCTTGCTAGGAGTATAACTGGTACTGTCATCGCACTCATTAGAAGCAGGATTAGAGTATTAGTCTGTGACAATTCTGGAATATAAGATAAGTGAGTAAAGATCAAACTGAAATGATAAGCTCCATCTAATCCATCAGTATAGACATTGTAGAAATCAGTGATAAATCCGTAATTCAATCCTACAGTAGCTCCGTAATCATACTCAATAGATTCGTATAGAAAGAGGATGTCTCCGTTCTTTAGCAGAACAACTTCAAAAGTTCCAGCATCGTCCCCACCAAGATATTTGTAATTATGATACTCAATCACTACATACTCTGGTGTTTTCCACACATAGATGGTATTATTTGCCTCTAGATCAAACCAGAATGGAGCAATAGCGTGATAATTGTATTCGGATGGAATATTGCCATAAGTGTCATATGGTGTCGAATCCATAAAGGATAGCCACCCATTCGAGCTTACATACACTGTTGAAAATGATCTATCATAGAAATAGAAAGAGAATGGTAAGGATACAGAAGCATATGTGTCATCACCTTCTATGTATAGATTATCTCCATATGCGTAAGCGTTATACCAATGGTATGGATAATCAAACATATTGTAGTTTTTCAAGTCAGAGATGAGAACATCTTGTTGGATAAAGTTATTACCTGTAAAGATTTCCAACGGGATTGGAACAGCATATACTTCAACTGTATAAGTATCTAAGATAACTGGTATCCAGTGATAATTGATAGTAAATGTTTCGC
>JAGLTB010000270.1 GCA_023270155.1 Candidatus Heimdallarchaeota archaeon
TGGCCAAGCAGAACTAAATATATTCGTTTCTTCTTTTGCCCACCCATAACTTGACATCATTTCTCTACTATGATAATTAAGTGCATATCTAGTATTTGTTGTTGAAAAAACGAAATAAAATCTCCAATGGACATAGCTTCTATTTTCTTCAATTTCAGATCTAAAGGTTAACCCTATTGACAAAGTAGGTTGAAAGAATGGTGGGCGTACACCACTATATCCCCCAAACAAACCTATAGAAAATGTTTTGTTGTTATAATCTAGAGTTAGATTTGCAACTGATTTCTTCTTATTTACAGAATCAACATGAAAATTAAATTGTAAACCTGAAGTTTCGTTGCCTTCAAATAGAATGTAGCTGTTGTAAACAAATCCTTCATCACGTATATCATACTCTTCACCTTCTTTAAAGTACAATATTGGATTTAGGTAAATTCCTGGAGTAACAGTGTAATTTACGAAATCAGTTAAATTGTAATCAAAGGAAAAATTAGTAATTGTAAGTTGAATTACATCTCCCTCTCTTAAGTCAACTTTAGCTGGTCCCATACCGATACCTAATGCGATAGAGAAGAATAGAGCAGGTCCAATTATAATACCTACTAGTATTATCACTTCAAGATATAGCAGAATTTTTCGAATTTTCATCTCAATAAAATAAGTTTCTGATTTACTTATAAATCATTTTCAGATTACCAAAATGAAAATCCTGCTATTTTATTACTGCGTAACAATCAGATCTTACTTATTAAAACCATTTTTTACTATTGTTGCTAATTCCTCTTTTTCAACAAAAGTGAAATATTCTTTCAAAACTGGTTTATAACTTCTTCTTATCTCATGTAGATAAGCCTTAGAAGTATTATTGCAACCTAGATTTTAAATTATACCGATTTTTATAATAAACTACTAAAATGGATTTAAGAGATTTATGAGTAATATAGTTTTAAAAAGAAGTAAAACTGTCCGAATAACTCTTGGTGTCAAAACCGATAAAAGAAAGTACAAGCTAGATAGTGCTGCTATTGGGTTTAGTTTACTATCTAACAAAAGAGTAACGAATGTTTTCCGAATAGAATGTATCCTAAAAGAAGATGTTGAGGTAGAAAAACTGCAGACAGCTCTGTC